>DATKYO010000116.1:0-8205 GCA_035528475.1 Methanoregulaceae archaeon
AGTGATATCGCGGGAGATTCCCAGCACCCGGGTGATATTGCCGGCTGCGTCCCGGACAGGGACGAGCGAGTGATCGAACCAGTAGGGTTCTCCTCCAAAAGTGATCTGCCCGGAACTGCGGAACTGCTCGCCGGTCTCGAATACCTTCTCGATTGCCTGCCGCTGCCGCTTTGATACCTCCTCGGGAAACAGGCTGCTTCGCTCCCTGCCGATAATCTCCTTGGGGGAGATTCCGATCATCTCAGCTGCAAATTTGTTCACATAGGTGATCCGGTCGTCCCGGTCGATCATGAAGATAATATCAGTGGAGGTCTCCGCCAGACTGCGATAGTACGCCTCACTCTCGGCAAGGGCGAATTCCGCTTCTTTCGTACTGGTGATATCCCTTCCTACGGACTGGTATTCGATGATTGTTCCGTCAGGATCAAAGATCGCACGGTCGCTCCACCACTGCCACCGGATACTTCCATCCGGCATAATGATCCGGTGTTCGATTGTATCGACAGGTGTGTCGGGGGTCAGGGATCCGAAGAATCTTCTCACGAGTTCCTGATCTTCTGCAGGGATCTCCGGCCTGAACCGGTACCCCAGGATCTCTTCACGTGCGAATCCAAAATACCGGCAGTAGGCATCATTGACAAAGACATGCGTGCCGTCGGGAAGAAACCGGGAGATAAATTCCGTCTGGTCTTCAACCACATTCCGATACCGTCGCTCGCTCTCATTCAACGCTACCTCCACCTTTTTTCTCTCCGTGATCTCACGGATCGACTCGATGGCCCCGATCACGTTCCCCTGGATATCGTACAGCGGGGAGGCGGTGAACCAGACGTCAGCGCCCTGTCCATTGTTGAAGTGGGGTATATTGATCTCGGAGAAGAGGTTCTTTCCTTTGCGTTTGATTGCCGAGTATTTTCGTTCGGTGACAGGATCATCCCTGATGACAAGGTCGATCAGAATCGGGCGTCGTTCGTGGTAAAACGGGATTGCATATTCATAATTGCCCTTCCCCACGATGTCTTCTGATTTGACCCCTGTCATCTTCTCGATTGACTTGTTCCAGGAGATAACCACACCATCGGTGTCGATGGCAAATGTTGCATCCGGGAGGAAATTGAGGATATCCGCTTCCCGGCGTTCATGGTCCCGTATAGTCGCCTCCGCCCGCCTTTGCTGGACAGCCTGCCGGACTTTATGTGCCAGTTCTGCAAATTGCGATCCCGGTTCCCCGCCCTTCTGGAGATAAAAGTCCGCACCCACGTTCAGGGCCTCGATGACGACCTCTTCACGTCCGCGACCGGTAAATATTATGAATGGTATGGTATTTCCGGATGCCCTGATCTGCTTTAACAGGTCGATGCCGTTCATATCCGGCATCTGGTAATCCGAGATGATCGCATCAAACCGCTCTTTCCGGATAATCTCTAGTGCCTCTTGCGCAGAACTGACCGTTCCAACCCTGAATTCCCCGCTTCTCTCCAGGAATAGTTGTCCTATATGGAGTAGATCGGGTTCGTCATCGACATAAAGGACTGATATCATGGCTTTCGTTGTTCTTGATACTACTTCGTAATATGAAGATTTTTCACATCTTTGAATGGAGAGAGGTCTATCTTGTCAGGCAGGGAGAGTGCTGAAAGGAGCGACCTTCTAAATTTTTTTTATAAATTAGCCCATATAAATCTTAAATTCCAATATACGCCATAGAAAATAAATGTTTTTGTTTGAAGTAGTATTGCAGGTGAATTGATTAACCGACACGGTTTTTCGGAGCGTGAGGGATGAACAGGGAGGGGTGATCCTTTTATGACGGGCTTGCCTATTTTGCCTCACCTACAAACGGAGTACTTTCCCATCCACTATTTTTCAGCGGTTTCCAGCAGCATCCGGTTGAATTGTTCCGGCATGTCGGCCATCGGCACAACACCCATGCGAACGAGACATAGGAGATCAGCCCTTCCGGTGCAGCAGGTGGATTCAATAGACTGTAAATCACAAGAATTTGATACATGACGATCTCCGAGGGTGCTCTCTTCAAACACATACGGGGGGTGGGAGATGGCTTCCAATCGTGACAGGAAACGGAAATACCAAAAGGTATCTGCGGACCGGACACGTGAGGAGCTGATCTTTGGTGTCCTGTCCCTGCCCGTCGAGTACGACCAGCGATTGAAAAAACTGGTTGAAATACTCAATGATCTCCCTGATGTCTACACGTGCAGTTCCTGCGGGGGGCATCCCGATCAGGAAAACAGGGAGAACCCTATGCCCGAAGGGTACTTCTACATCCAGTTCATCCTCGAACCGACAGAAAAAGGATTCTTATCGCTTGGCATCATCGACCTTGCAGCCCGGACGGTTGATCCCGACAGGCTGACCGTGAAGGTCTTAAACACGACGGATTCGCCCCGGCTGGTCATGTTTCATATCCTGGGGAGAGACGGTGTCGACCCGGATGCCGTTGCTAAGGAGATACGATCGCTTTGCAGGAAGTGGGGGGTCTCACTCCGGGGGGTCCGCGAATACAAGAAGAATGTACGGAGACAGACGGCTTATGAGAGAATGCAGCAGCCCACGAGTGGAGATGATCCCGGCCGGTGAGGGGGTGGGTTTTTGAGATCGCCCTGAAGGAGCTGGAAGTGGTCATCCTCGATATAGAGGAAGATCACGTCATCTTCCCCGAGGGAGAGAGTGCCGGGCTCATGCATTTGGGCTCGTGAAAAAATACCATCACATGGAGTTCCTTGCCGGAATAAAAGGAGATCAATGCGAGATTCGGCAGACACATCATAAAAGGAAAAAGAGAGTAAAAACGACTCGTGATGGAAAGTATGTGATACAATCAACCAGAAATAAAATGAGATATGTTTTTTAAATCTACCAGCCGCAATACCCTCTGATGCGGGGGCCGACAGTACGGGCGAACTGCGCAGCGGTCATGTCGGACACATATGGCTGAATGGTAAAGGCACCCATATTATGGCCTGTGGGAGAAAATACCCGAATTACAGGGTCTGCCGGAAGGATATCATCTACGACTCCTGAAGAGTCCGGGATTGAAGGAAATGCTCCCGTTCCGGAAGAAAACCCATTTAAGCGGGAGAATGAGTTCAACTGGGTGATTGAGGCACTTGCGGCGGCTACTGGTGCAGTAAAAACTGCAAGGGCTAGCAGGGCAGAAATCACAAGTGCGGAACATATGCGTATTGTATTCATTTCAAATCCTCTTGTAACACTACATTTTGGGTGTTACAGTTTAAAGTCCTGCCGAGCGGAGCTGGGGAACCTTATTCTCTGTCAGATTACTCCAGAAGCCAAACGAATCACCGATGAAGCACTCAACAGATATGGCGAGATCCTATCTTGAAAATAACGGGTAATACCGCCCCATCATGAATCAGTTTACAGTAAATTTTCCTTCATTTTCTGCTTCAGCATGCCCTTACATCCTCTTCGGCATGGTCCGCTTATGCAGGTACATGGTACCAGCCGTGAATACCACGGTGAAAATCACAAGGGCTGCAATATCAGCCAGCATCGGGAAATAACATACACCGGTGAATGAGTATCGCACGAGGTCGGTGAAATAGGTGAGCGGTGAGCAGCCCGCAAGCACCAGTCCCCAGAACGGCATTTGCTCCAACGGAACAAAGATGCCGGAAATAAAGACAAGCGGGAACTTCAGAAGTGATGACAGCATCATGATGTTGGACGGTACGTTCGTGGGAGGGACAGCCAGCAGCATCCCGATTGCAGAGAAACAGCACGCAGCGAGGAATATTGCAACGATCAGAATGATGCCGTGGAGCATTGGAAGTCCGAGTGAGAGTCCAATAATTACGGTAACCATTGTGATCCCGATACCAAAGAGGAGGGATGCGATCATATCACCAAGAACGATTGCCTCTGTCGTGATTGGACACGAAGCGAGACGTTCAAGGGTCTTTGCCGACCCCTCCCAGGGGAAGATGGCGGGTGACACTGCCGTTGCCGTGAAGAAGAGGGTCATCCCGATAAGTCCGGATACCAGGAACGCTAACGGAAGCTGCCTGCTCCCCATGAGGAAGGCAAGGAACAGGAAGACCGGCATGAAGACCCCGAAGATGAGCACGGGACCCTTGAGGTAATAGATACGTATATCTTTTTTTGTGATTGCCCATGCCCGCCGCACCTGTTCAGAGAGCTCTGCCGGGTTCATGGTTCTGCCTCCTGTGTCAAGCGGAGGAATGCATCATCGAGGGAAGGGGCAAGGGTATTGAGCGTGACAATGGTTACCCTATTCTGTTGACTGAACGTTACCAGGGAACGTATCGCTGTATCCCGGTCCTCCGCAGTGATCTGCCACTTGTCACCGATCCTGCTTGAACCGATGATACCCGCGAGCTTTGTAAGGGCATCTCCAGAGATTTCCCGATCAAAACTTACCTCGATCCGGTGCACCCGGTCGATTGCCGCCTTCAGCTTTTCCGGTGCATCTATGGCGACAATCGTCCCGCTCCTGATAATCCCGACCCGGTGACAGAGCCGGTTTGCTTCCTCCATGTTGTGGGTGGTGAGGAAGATGGTGGTTCCCGACCGGTTCAGGTCACGCAGCAGTGAGAGGATCATCCGGGTGCTCTGCACATCGAGGCCGCTGGTGGGTTCATCGAGAAAGAGGAGCCCCGGTTCGTGGAGGAGCGCCATTGCCAGGATGAGCCGCTGTTTCATCCCCTTGGAATATGCCTGCACCTTCTGGTCTTTCCGCTCAAGAAGACCCAGCGTTCCGAGGAGATCAGATGCACGCTTTGCTGCCCCGTTACGCGGAAGCCCATAGAGTTCTCCCATGAGCATCAGGTTCTGCCACGCGGTAAGATCCGTATAGGCATTCGAGGTTTCAGGCACCACCCCAAATCCCTGTTTTGCCTGGACCGGGTCGTATCGGATGTCGTACCCGTGGATTATTGCGGTGCCGGAATCAGGAGGGATTACCCCGGTTAGCATCCGGGTCGTCGTGGTCTTGCCTGCACCATTCGGACCGAGAAAACCAAATATTTCCCCTTCCTTTACAAAAAATGAGATATGATCGACTGCAATAGTTTTACCAAATGTTTTGGTCAGATTATTTACCTCGATCACCTTAGCCATCCGGTTCGCACCTCACACATCATCGCGGATACCAGGGATGACCTTCCGCTGATTGCACCGGATCCCCCGGTTCTCATCCTTTCCCACCGAGACCAAGTGCAGAGGTTTGACGGGATGTTCAACAGTTCCTGAAATAATTGTACCTTCTCCCAAAAGGACCACAAATACTACCGCATAGGGTTCCGGGTGAGGGGGTATCACCTGCCCCGTTTCAAGACATACGAGAACTATATTCGAACCTGCCGTTGTAATGAGATCTGTCTTGACCGGGTTTTTGGGCGAGAATTCCGCCGCACTCAGTAAATCCATCATTCATCTCTCATTCAATTTATCGGTATTCATCCTACGAGCGATCGGATTAATGTAGTATCGCTCTGTGTGAACCATAAGATTACTTACGGGTGAGTTCAAATCACTCGCAGTTTTGTATGCGCGAAGAAATGCTGTGAAACATTCATGCCATGAAATCAGTGGAATCCTATTCCGAACAAAAATCGTGTACCTTTTTTTGAAATGACGGGAACCAACACCTCAGGGAAAAATTTATCCTGACAGGGACCCGAGCCTTTCCATACGATGAGAAGAATGAGAGCAAGTCTCTTCCCGGTTGTCCTTTGTATTGCAATACTCCTGGTTAGTGGATGCATTGACAATTCCGGCCTCACTTCCAACAATTCTTCTCCTACTCAATTACCTACGACGCCTTCCCCGACTCTCTATCCTGCTTTCCACCATCCGCCGGCCATTTTCCTCTACACCCTCGAGAGCGCAATCAATGTGCTCGGTGAACCGCTCTTGATCCCCATGGAACTGCCGCCCGGGTATGTCTATTTGGGGGGAAGTGCGACTTCGGACGCGGTCTCCCTTGGTATGAGAAAAGACACAGACAACATACGCTATGTCCAGGTCTCGCCGCCTCAGCCGATCGGCGGAACCCTTACAGGTGTTTCGGTGCCGGTCACATTCAACGGGACTGAAGGGCAATGCACGACAGAGGGCGATAAGCACCAGTTATATTGGACTGACGGCACGCACGACTTCTATCTTATCGGCAGCCTGTCCTGTGATGAATTTATCCGGATGGCAGCCTCCCTTGGCCCGCTCACCAAGGAAACCCTTGAAAAAGTGCCGTGGAAAGATCTGGAGCCTGCAACCCCACTTCCCCAGTCAGAGGTCCTGAACCTGGTTTTTTCCAGGGATTGGCTCGACACCCATGATACAAATCCCGATCCACAAATCTTCGAGATTACCATGACAGTGGAAGACTACAATGCGTCATTTGTGCCCGATTCGAACGATCCGGACCTGCTCCGTCATGCTGCTGTCCGGGACGAAAAACCGGTTGCACTGCTGAATATGCCAAAAGACATGTTTGAACGGTTCAATGACGATCCCTCTCTTGTTAAGATACACTTCCCGGACTCGTTCTTCAGGTTCTATGACAGTATGGACGCACTCTACGAAGATCTGGAGAGCCGGGCAGAGTCATCATCGACGGCAGGGAGCCCGACGAGGACTCCTCCCTCCGTTATTGTGACGACTCCGCGGATTTACTGACGTTTACCGGGATGGGACGAGAGAGACGGTTTATAATGGAGTATTTGCGCCATAGTTGCCCAATCTCCATGGATTGGAGAAAGGGGGCGTGAAAAAACTATCAAAATTGCCTGTCAAATACGACTTGTTCTGTTCCGTCACTGAACCATACGCGAATAATTATCAGCTTTCCTGAAATTGATCCACCTGAATACGTGTTTATCTGGCCGATGGGGGGAATATTTCCAGTTCCGTCAATGAGGAGGAATTCTTCCCCTGATGTAGAATCGAATACTTTCCAACCGATAACCTGATCGAAGTCCATTCCACCGTTCCATGTTATTGTCATGCCATCCGGAGTCGGCGTAACGATGACATTGACGGACTCATAGACCGGGCCACTCAGGCCGTTGACAATTGCCGCAATAATAAGAAAGGAAAATATTGCCGCAATAATGCCAAAGAAGAGGGTAGTAGTTTTTTTTCTGCTGGATTTTGATAGGATTTCACCAGAATTTATTTGTTTTGCGGTCCGGTATGCGTCGTAGATGCCTACCACCCAGATAATCAACCCCGGGATTATCAAAAAAAAACTCCCGATAATGGTAAAAATAAAGAAAAGGATGCCTTTCAGGTACTCCCTATTGTATATCTGGCCAAGACCAGGGATGATGAAGGAGAGTAACGCCGCAAGGATCGGTTTCCTGGGAGGAGTGGGATTGGAATGGGACACTTCCCCATTGTCCTGATGGATCTTGGGGGAATCAGGTACCGAAAGAATTTCTGTATCGTTATGTGCCTTCTTCTCTCTCAGCATTTTCAGCCGGGTGTTGACCTGCCTGGCTTCTTCGATCTTCCCTGATTTCAGCAATGACAGGCCAAGATTGTTCCAGGCGGCTTCGTACCCGGGATCCAGGTCAATTGCCTGAGCATAGCACTTTTGGGCGGATTCAAAGTCACCTGTATGAAAATGGGCGTCTCCCGTCTCTTTCCATACGTGTGCATTTCCAAGGTTTCCAGGTACCGAGTTTTCCAGAGAAATAAACCTCTCTCCTGCCGATTGATTAGAGAAAAATTGAGGGTCTTTTTATGTATTCCTTTCCTTCGTATCCCGACAATAACACCCCTCACACACCTTTACCCCTGCGTCCCGGCCGGCTTTTATGCCGGCTTCGATACCACAAGACGCTGATAACGAGAGCAATCGGGATAATCAGGATGAACGGGCTGCCCGTCGGGGTTACTGGCACCACCCGGGCTTTTAGTGCGACGCCTCCAATGTCAACGGGTTTATCAGTTCCCTGCGCAGTGGCATAGGCGGTAATGAAAAACAAGGTCTCGGTACCCGGATTAATGCCTCCGGGAGGAGAAGTTTTTACGGTGATGCTCCTTGCACAGTCCTCGGGATCCATCTCAAAGTCGTTGTCACTGAGCGACACCCCCCACCCGGTATCCTTCGGGGTTACATCCAGGTGGATCCTGGCCCTTGAAGGGAGCGTGTTTTCGACCCGGAATGTAAAGAGGGCAGGAGACCCGGTGTTAGAC
>DATKYO010000117.1:0-7819 GCA_035528475.1 Methanoregulaceae archaeon
CGCACGTTTTTCTGGGCGAAATTTGAACCTTCAGAGAACCTGTTATCGAAGCCATAGTCGATAGACACGAACAAACAGCCATGGTCTTCACCGTCCGGCATATCCGGCGGCACCCAGTCCATTGAAACGACAGTATTGTCGCCGGATTCAAGTTCCGGTATGATCTGTGAGCCGATATCATAAAATGTTGGAATACCTGCTGTAAAGGGATAAAAGCCGAAATTGACCCGGATGCTTCTTGCAGTATGAGTACCGTTGTTATAGACACGGGCAAAGATTCTGTCAGGGACATCCGACTGGATATTTATATCGTCTCGTTCGCTCTGCGTCTCTATCGCATACGAGTAGTAGTAGGGATCATAGGGGGGGCTGGATCCATCAAATCCCAGGAAGGTAAGGTCTGTTAATTCGGCCTGCCCGGGCATCCTGTAATTAAAAGTTTCAAAAGCGTCGACTTCCCCAAAACCCCAGGACCTGTTCCAGCTGGGAGATACTTGCGGGTAAATGATGCCGGTATCGGGAATTCCCTTTTCCTCGGCTGTCCGGAGTAGCAAATCCTTGACACTTCCGACGGCTCTGTTCTCGGGATTCATGAAACCTAAATTACTCTGAAGTATTAATGCCGTTAAACCAGCGGCCTGCGCTGTGGCGATAGAATTGGAGACCGGTGTATCTTCTTCTCCGGTTGGGATGATCAGTTCCGGTTTGAGGCTTTCCAATCTGCCTGCTGCTCCTCCGGTAACGGGTCCCACAACAAATGCAGGTTCATCATTGTCACGATCTATGGTCCCCTTCACATCCGCAGCTGACACAGCGATGACCTGGCTTGCCACCCCGGGATAGGTAACGGATGAGCCTGCAGTATTATCTCCGCTTCCGGCTACGATGACAATCCCCTTGCTTACCAGGAGGTTGAGCAGTTGTGACCGGGCCTCTTTTCCGTCAGTAATTTCCAATGAATACATCAGGGTCAGAATGTTGATATTCCATACGTCATTTTGACCATAAATCGCTTCAAACGCACGTGCCTCCGCCGCTGGATCCACATCATCATCCATTGTTCCAATTTTTATATCGAATAACCTGGCCCCTGGAGAAATCGCCCCCGGCGAAAAAACCCATGAAGACATATCATCGGCATGGTAGTATCCCTCCGCTGTTACCGTGGGTTCCGGGTTTCCAACAGTACCGGTGAAGCCATCGTAGCCACCAGCGACCGATATTGCATACTCCGCTTCTGCCTCATGCGATACCCCGGTATCGGCGAAGGCAATGATCACTCCGTCTCCATTGACTACACTGCTCCATCCAAACATGTCCTGAAGGTTTTGTCCGGAATATTCCATGCTCGTTTGAATTTTTGCTGCCTGAAAGTTCACCCCGGTCCACGAACCTCGCACCGCAAGCTCAACCATGGCCACCTCCGGCCGGCTGGCAATACGTGGCACATCCGCCACATCCACCTCGCTGACGATGATGAAACTCAGGAATTTTCCTATGTATTCGATGTTCCCGACCGTCTCAAGGAACCGGACGATCTCGCTTTCTTCAATATTGCCCACACACTGGTTCAGGTCGACAATAATCGTGACTGGCCCCCGCTCTCCATCGATGAGATCGTCTACGTAATCATGGTTCCTGTCACGAATCCAGTCCTGCATCCTGCCGTTTTCCTTCCACTCCACAGGGGTCCAGGGTGTAGCGGACACTACCTGGCACAGAACGAATAAGAAAAGAATGGCTACGCTAACCAATACAATAACTGATTTTTTTTTCATACTCCCCCTCCGTTCTAAAATTGAAAATTTCAGAACGGTTTTCTGTAACTTTTACCTAGATATAAAGGTTTGTACGAAGGAGGAATTTCCCCCCCCCACAATGCCAGGGATGAGTGCAGGACTATGAGGTGGAGCGGGACGGAAATGGTGTGGAGGCGAACCTGGCGGGGCGTCTTCGTATTCCACAAAACCTGATTTTTATCGAAAAGAATCGCGTTAAAATCCAATTAAAGAACGAGAATAAGGAGGAGAATATGATTATACGGACTTTGCCGCGAGATCAATATCCTCTTCCTTGAGAGTCTTCCTTCCTGCGTGCATTGCAAGTTTATTGGCTTCTTTAACCAGATTTGCAATGTAGTCTTCTGACTTTGCCACAAGAGCAGCTGCGGCATCACTGCCGACACGCTCTGCTCCATTCTGTTTGGCAATCCTTACGACTGCCGCAATAGGTAAATCTGCCACCTTGATTACCTCAAAATAATAGAGATTTTATGAGTATTTATATATTGCCTTGAAATTTGCTTCGGAGGAGCGTAATAATCACGGTTTTACGGAAAAATTGAGAGAAAGCAGGCACACGATGTGAGCGGAGAGTCACCATGAAATTTCACCTGTCGTTACGGTGTCCGGTCGCCGCATTTACCGTTTGATCTCCATCCCCACCTCGTTTCTACGCAGGAAACCGGGAGTCCAGGGAGGGTTATACCGCATCAAAAATGGCTCTCCAACCGGTTCAATCCCGGCATCCCTGAGTCCTTTCCGCAGCCGCACCTCTGCTGCCGCCACTTCTTCCTTCCGGGCATATCCCCTGAAGCGGATGACGGCAACCTCCCGTTCGGGCAGCGTTGTGATCCGTACCCGGCTGTCCAGCGGCTCCGGGATCTCGTCCCGGTTCTTCCCCGGGGGCATCACAAATGACATCGACGTCGTATCGGAAACGACCGGTGCCGTCATCGCGATCTGTTGGGAGGTGATAACCGGGGAGGTCATCGATATGCTATTTTGGGCGGTATTTTTACCCGTGATATAGGAAAAGAGCAGGTTGAAACCGGAATCATCCGCCGCACTATCAACTGTTGCCAGCACCAGTGCGGGCAACTTCCGGAACTCGATCTCTCCTGCCGTGCCGGTGATTTCATAGGGGATAGTCTCAGTCATGGTCCTTTTCATCTCCCGTGTGGGATAATTCCCCCTTCGCCCTCATGGATGTTTCGCCTGATAAATCCCAGTAATGACAGATACGGAAATTGCAGGCGGGAATACAATTATTCACGGGAATTGCATGGTCCTGATACCAAATACAAAAAAAGAGGAATCATTTTTTTCCGGAATAATTATCCCAGAATTCTTCGGCCTCTGCCTCCAGTTTTTCGAGCCTTTCGTAATAGTCGGGGAATTCGTTCAGATGAGCAAGGGCTATCTTCCCTGTCATCAGGGGATCGTCATTTGTCACGTTTGTGCTGGGATCTATTTGCCCGTGTTCAAGCTCCACGTTCATTCCCGCCGTAAATTCATCGACGGTAAATTTATCCCACCTGATTCCGAGTTTTTCCCCGATTTCCTTTCCTTCGACATTTGTGAATGTCTTTTTACCGCTCATAAAACCCACCAATTTTGTAAGATGTGAGTATAGGATGATATACCTATTGCCTTCAAACCACCCGATAAATGGGAAGAAACGGATGAGGTCGTTTTTTAAACAGAGGACCAATTCCCCCACCCGCAGGGTTTAGTGTGGCCACCTGGATGGTAAGGACGGCTCTGTCACCCATGTCCCCCACCCGCAGGGTTTAGTGATATCCGGCCATTATGAATTAACAGATTGCTCGACTAAAATAATGATAGAATTACAGATTAATAACAAAATCGAATCACCTCCACGGTTTTAACCGAACGAAGACGAAGGGATCAATGAACAATAAATATTTATATAGGGTATAGGATAATGAGATTTATTATAAAAAGAACAATACTAAATTTATCGGATAGTGATTTTTTGGAGTGATTCCCCTGATATCGGTCCTCTTTGTCGATGACGAACCCCAAATCCTCGAACTGACAGAACTATACATGGAACAATTTGGAACATTTTCCATTGACACCGCCTATTCCGCATCTCTCGCCCTCAAAAAAATCCAGGATTTATCTTACGATGCCATTGTCTCCGATTACCAGATGCCTGGAATGGACGGGATTGAATTCTTAAAAACTCTCCGGGCGTCGGGAAATTCCATACCGTTCATCATCTTCACCGGGAAGGGCAGGGAAGAGGTCGTCATCGAGGCGCTCAACAGCGGCGCCGACTTCTACCTCCAGAAAGGCGGGGACTTGAAGGCGCAATTTGTTGAACTTGCTTACAAAATCCGCCAGGCAGTTGACCTGCACAAATCTGCAAAAGCGCTCCGGGAAAGCGAGGAGCGTGTCCGTAAGAAGCTTGATGCGATCATGACTCCCGAGGGGGATATCGGTCTTCTCAGGCTCTCCGATATTATCGATGTTCCGGTGCTCCAGGCAGTGATGGACGATTTTTCCCGGCTGACAGGGGCCGCTGTCGCTATCATTGAAACTGACGGAACGATCCTTGTTGCCAGCGGATGGCAGGAGATATGCACACAGTTCCATCGGGTTCATCCAAAAGCCAGTAAGAATTGTATTGAGAGTGACACTACCCTTTCAACAGGGGTCAGACCCCATGAATTCAGGCTCTACAAATGCAAGAATAATATGTACGATGTGGTCACCCCCATCATAGTAGGGGACCACAATCTCGGAAACCTCTTCACCGGCCAGCTACTCCTCACCGATGAACCAATTGATATCGACCTCTTCCGCAGGCAGGCAGGACGTTTTGGATTCGATGAGGCGGCGTATCTCTCTGCACTTGATCGGGTGCCGCGATTGAGCAGGGAGAGAGTCTCTATGATCATGGAATTCAACACTCGCCTGGCCGGGTTGATCGCCGACCTGAGTATGAACAACATCAAAATGGCACGGGCTGCTGCTGACCGGGAGCGGTATCTCTCCTCACTGCAGGAAAGTAAGGAGCGGTATCGAAATGTGGTTGAAAGCCAGAACGAGTTCATCTGCAGGTTTCTCCCTGACGGAACGCACGTATTTGTGAACGAGGCGTACTGCAGGTACTTTGGACTTGATCGAGAGGTGATTATTGGAACCCTGTTCAAACCGCAGATCCACCCGGATGACCGGGCAAAGGTTGGTCACCTTTTTGCTTCCCTTACACCGGATAATCCTGTCGACATTGTCGATCAGCGAATCATCATGCCGGACGGCACCATCCGCTGGCAGAGGTGGAGTACCCGGGCGATCTTTGATGAAAACGGATCTATCCGTGAATATCAGTCTGTGGGGCGGGACATTACCGAACAGAAGGAGATGGAAAAGGCGCTCCGGGAAAGCGAAGCGTATTACCGTGCCATTTTTGAGAATACCGGGACGGCCTCGATCATTATTGAAGAGGACAAAACGATCAGCCTCGTGAATGAAGAATTCACCAAACTGAGCGGCTATTCCCGCGAGGAGATAGAAGGGAAGATAATATGGCCCGAATTTGTGGTACAGGACGACCTGGAGCAGATGCTCATCCAGCACCAGCTCCGCAGGAAAAAACCGACACAGGCGAAACGGCGTTACGAGTTCCGGTTTAAGAGAAAGGACGGTGACATTCGCACCATATCTCTCACAGTTGACGTTATCCCGGGCACAAAAAAGAGCATCGCCTCCCTCCTCGATATCACCGACCGGAAACAGGCGGAGGAGAACCTCAAAAGAGCAAACGAAGAAGAAGCGGGGTTAAACGAGAAACTCACCTCCCAGATTGAGACGATCGCCAGCCAGAGCCAGGAACTCCATGCCGCATACGAACAACTCGCCGCAACCGAAGAAGAACTCCTCCAAAACTACAAGGAACTGGAGCAAGGCGAGATCCGTGTCCGGGAAAGCGAGGAGCGGTATCGAAATGTGGTTGAAGGCCAGACCGAGTTCATCTGCCGGTTTCTCCCTGACGGGACGCATGTTTTTGTCAATGAGGCGTACTGCCGGTACTTCGGACTGGATCGCGAGGCGATGATTGGGTCCCGGTTCAAACCGCAGATCCATCCGGACGACCGCCGGCGTCTGAAGGAACATATAGCATCCCTCACCCCTGGCCATCCCGTCGCCTCGCTTCGGCATCGGATCATCATGCCGGACGGCACCATCCACTGGCAGCGATGGAGCGACCGGGCGATCTTCGACGATATCGGGAAGGTCGTCGAGTACCAGTCGGTGGGTCGCGACATCACCGAGATCATTGAGATGGAGGAAGAGGTCCAGGAGGAGCAGCAACAGTATTCCACACTGATAAAACTCCTCCCGGACCCGCTTCTGGCCATCGACCGGGTGGGGCGGGTGGTGGCCTGGAACCAGGCGATGGAAGACCTGACTGGCATCCCTGCTGAAGAGATGCTTGGGAAAGGCGATTTTGCCTATGCCGTTCCCTTCTACGGGGAGCGCCGCCCCATCCTCATTGATCTGATGCGGGAACAGGACGAAGAGGTGCTCAATCGCTCCTATTCGACCATCGCATGGGAGAACGGGACGCTGGTCGGAGAGACAGCCCTCCCCAATTTCCAGGGAGAAAAGAAAGTCCTCTGGGGGAAGGCTGCAGCGCTCTATGATGCACACGGAAACTACAACGGCGCCATTGAGGTGATCCGGGACATAACCGGGCGCAAATACTATGAAAACCTCTATCGGGGCATCATGGAGCATGCGGGGACTGCAATCATCGTCTTTGACCGGGAGGGAACCCTGCTCGCTGTCAACACCGAGGCGGAGAGGCTCTCGGGATACCCCAGGGAGGAGACTGTTGGCAAGAAAAAGTGGATCGATTTCGTGGATCCTGCCGACCGGGAGCGATTGATCGAATACCAACGGCTGCGGGAGGAGGAGCCCGACCAGGCACCGGGGCAGTACGAATTTCGAATGATGGACAGGGCGGGACGCAGCCATGATGTCATCCTTGATGTGGGAACAATGCAGCATCCCGGCCACTATGTCGCTTCCCTCGTCGAGATCACCGAGAGGAAAAAGGCGGAGGAGGCGCTCCGGCAGGCACACCACCAGATGCAGATTCTCACCGGGATCACCCGCCATGACATCTTAAACAACGTGATGGTAGCCGATGGATACCTGAGTCTCATCAAGGGTGCAGACCCCGACGAGCAGGAGGAATACAGGGAGGTCATTCACCGGACCATCCAGAAGATCGAGGACCAGATCAAGTTCACACGCGATTTCCAGGATATGGGGCGGACTCCTCCGAAATGGCAGGGGCTCGCTGGCATTATTGATCATTATACGGCAACAGAGCCGAAATTTGACCAGGTGTGCGTGGACATTCAACTCGGCGATCTTCAGGTCTACGCTGATCCTATGCTGCCAATGATCTTTGCCAATATCATGGACAATTCCCTTATCCATGGCGAGGGAATCTCCCGGTTATCGTTCTCCGCCCGGGAGGTGGACAGGAATCTACTCATCGTCTGCGAGGACGACGGCGCAGGGATTCCCAGGGAAGAGAAGGAGGCGATCTTCCAGTCCGGTTTTGGGCAGAACCATGGCTATGGCCTCTTTCTGGTCCGGGAGATTCTGAACCTCACGGGGATTGGCATCACGGAAACAGGCACCCCGGGAGATGGTGCCAGGTTCGAGATCCGGGTACCGCCCGGAGGATGGAGGGCGTCTGATGACACATGACGACAATCAAAATTGCCTGTCATATACGACTTGTTCTCCTCCATCACTGAACCATACGCGAATAAGTATTTGCTTTCCTGAAAATGATCCACCTGAACAAGGTGCTCTTTATAGCTCTCTTGTACTGTTGATTTGTCAAGAATATCCTGATTAGGCTCCGATATAACCCCGGGTTGGAGTGAATATATTTCTATGTTTTTCTCTGAATTCTGTATCTCCTTTAAGGATTGAGATAAGTTCGGAGCCATATCACTTCGATGTCAGTTATTTCGCCTAATATT
>DATKYO010000118.1:0-38086 GCA_035528475.1 Methanoregulaceae archaeon
TAAATCATTCTCTCTACCAGGTTTGTTCACTATTATCAGGATTTATCAAAGATTAAGGAATTCCGCTTCGTTGAAATCCTATCCCCAAAAAAAATTCTTTGAGATTTGAGGGATCGGTCAATGGGATAGATGAGACACTTCAACAATAGGGGGGCTATCAAATTCCAACTAAAGGGTAGGGTTGATCTTACACAATCACCTGTTTAATGGGGATTTATTCAAGAGAGATTTATTCCATCAAGTAAAATTAATATATCCGATGTCTTATAATCGTACATTGATACACATGAAAATAGTATCTAAAAAAATTTTATTCATCGCCCTTTTATTTTTTATCATTATTAGTTCTCCCGCTATGGCTTTAAGCAGAGATGAAGTATTATCCCGGTTTTCTTCCAGGATAACCCCAGAGTTGCCAACAACTTTACCATTTGCGGAATTATCCCGGTCTTCTTCCAGGATGAACTCATAGTTGCAGGTAATTTCAACATTTGCTGAAATTGAATTTCCCAAATCTCACTATTTTTGTCCTCCGGATGTCCCAGTTGGAGAAGTCCAATACCAGTTAGTTACTTATATCGACTTTTACGGAGATCAGTGTTCAGGTCCGATAGGTATTGATGAATTGGGAAGAAGGATTGTTTTCTGTGAAGATTGCCACTGCCCCTAGAACACTCCCATTTGGGAGTGATAATTTTATAAAGATTTTAAATATCGGCTCTGTATATCTCTTTGACTTATAGCCTGTATTTTCTGGCCTTGTGGTCCTCTCCATATTTCCTTTCTAGGATAATGAATATGCATTCAACCTTATTTCGTTGATGATACATCTCGAAATCGAACGATTCTGATATTCTCTTTCGATAGTCAATTTCTTTTTATTATCGCCTCTCCCTGGTCATCTGGGCAAAGTCCCCTGATGCAGGTGTCCCGCGCCCGGTGGATAAAACCGCACAAGGACCTTTTCCAAAATCATACCGATTGGAAGGAAAACAGTTAAATGCCTGGCTTAAATACCATATCGAGGAAGTATTCCCCAATAGTGCAGATATGGGTATTCCAATAGTTAAATATGGAGAATGACCAACATGTATTGCTACTCCGGGGGCTTGTGGCTTAGCCTGGATAGAGCGCCGGGCTTCTAACCCGGATGTCGGGGGTTCGAATCCCTCCAAGCCCGTCTTTTAAAAAAATTAAAAAAGATATACTGATTCTTTATTCCGCCACATCTGTGACCAGAAGAACATCTGCAATATCATGTTGTCTCTGGGCAAGTTTCTTGGCTTTGAAGATGTTTTTACCCTCCTTGCCTATCGCGATACCACGGTCTTCATCGTTGACCTCGATATATGCTACAAGGGATCCTTCATCCTCTTCTAATGTCACCAAAGTCACTTTGGCTGGAAGGAAACAATTCCTGAGGAACTGTTCGGGATCCGGGGAGTACTCCACCACCTCGATCTTTTTGTCCATCACTTCCATGGCCTTCTTGATGCTGGACCCGTTCCTGCCAATCGCCAGACCCATCTCTCCCGGGTTTATAACAAAGATCAGCCTGTTGTTTCTCTCATCGATTACACAGTCCCTGCTCCCTGCTCCGGTGAGCCGCTCAAACTGGGAAATCAGGCGCATACAGTCTTCTGTAAGGATTACTTCCGGCATGTTTACGCCCTCTTGAGATTAAGAATATCTGATTCTCCGGGATCCACGATTGCCAGGGCACTCACCATGAACGGTTTTCCGCAGGCCTTCCCCAGTTGTACGCTTGATCCATCAAAGGTATAGACAAACAGGTCTTCTTTTGCTGTAATCATTTCTTTGAAATTTTTAGGACAATTTTTTGCAATGACCACTATCTGGGCCTTGCCATCCTGTATACATTGTTCGGTTTTGTTCTGACCAAGAAGGACATCGCCTGTCTTGATGGCTCTTCGTAGCGAAGCATTAAAGTCCATTACAATTCTCCTAGTTCAAAGGTTTCGCGATAAGTTTGACATCTCCGGTGCCCATCTGTATAGGCTGGCCCACAATGACGTTTTCAGTGACTCCATTCAGTTCATCCACTTCATTGGCCACGGCAGCATCAAGCAGGTGATTGACAGTAACCTCGAAGGCTGCACGGGATAGGACACTCTCCTTTTCACCGGCAATTCCATGCCTTCCGATCTGCTTTACCTCGCCGTCCATACACATCATATCAGCAACAAGCATGATATGCCGGACGTCCACGAGAATACCCTGCTCTGATAGAGTGGAAACCGCCTCGTAAATGATGGCATTCCGGGCCGCTTCAATGCCGAGCACGTGAGATATCTCGCTGATATTGTTGGTGCGGGTACGGGTTGTATCCACTCCTTCAACATCAAAGACATCTTTTAGGTTAGAGCCTTCAGTATAAAGTATATACTCTCCGCTCTCCTTTCTGACCACTACACGCTCAATATCATCGATACCCTGCACGACGACATTCCTGACATGTTCTGCAAGCTGGAAAAGGTTCTGATAGCTTTCCCGGTTTTTTGGCGTGAATATGATCGTTGCTTTATTCTCACCCTCTTCGTACGCGAAATCCCTGTAATGCCGGTGTTCACGCATCTTCCGGGGAGCTACCTCAACAATTGTGGAGACCGGGATCTTGCGTTTTTCGCAGACTGCAGTGTTTAAATGGACTACAATCTGCATATTCTCCATATCTATGGTGATATCCCCGAATTCATGCAGGGGGGCGGCTTCAATCTGCCAGCTAACCTCCCTGGCTTTGTCCCTGTCCCCCGAATACTCCGATTTTAAATAGATGGTCATGGTTGGTGTGCTCGGCTCCTTCCGTGCATCCATTATCTCTATCAGGCGGGGAAGACCCAGGGTTACGTTGATCTCAGCAACACCCGCGTAATGGAATGTCCGCATCGTCATCTGGGTTCCGGGCTCACCTATCGACTGGGCTGCGATAACACCCACTGCCTCACATGGCTCAATACGAGTGTTCTGGTATTCATTGATCACCCGCGAAAGCACAGCTTCAAACTTTTCAGCGGAAATGTCCCGTCCGGCCAAATATTTATTCAGCTGCTCTTTGGTTTTAACGGGAAGTTCCGCCTCTTTGATCATAGTATCATATTCAGGCAGCATCTCTTACACCTCCTCCTTGAGTACGCTTTCCACAATACCCTTGACATCAACAGGATCCCCGAAACTGCTCTTCATGGGATCAGTTCCGTCCTCGCCATAACGGAACTGGATTATCCTCCCACCGGTGGTGCGGACTGACCCGTCATAGGCCACCTTGAGATCCTGCAGAGCATTGATCATACGCCGCTGGAGGTACCCGCTCTGTGAAGTACGGACTGCAGTGTCCACCAGACCTTCCCTTCCCCCTATGGCATGGAAGAAAAACTCAGTTGGATTGAGACCTCCCTTGTAGCTGTGCATGATGAATCCGTGCGCATCGGATCCGCGGTCCCCTTTCTTGAAATGTGGAAGGGTGCGGTCGTCGTATCCTCTCATAATCCGCTCCCCACGCACAGACTGTTGCCCCACACAACCCGCCATCTGGGTAAGGTTCAGCATCGAACCCCTGGCCCCGCTCACGGCCATGACCACGGCGCTGTTGCCCAGCCCGAGGTGACGTCCGGCAATCTCTCCCGTCCTGTCCCTTGCCTTACCCAGCACCTGCATTATTTGCATTTCCAGTGTCTCTTCAGGTGTTCGGCCTGGCATGGGCTCCAGTTGCCCGTCCTCGTAAATCTTGATCCTTCTCTGGACATCAAAGACCGCATTCTGGAGAACTTCGTCGATCTGCCCGTATTCAGTCTTACTCAGGTCTTCATCATCAATACCAAATGAGAAGCCGTCCATCATGATCGCCCTGATAGAAAGGTGGGTGATCTCATCAATGAACTTTGCCGCCCTCTTCGTTCCATACTGCCTGATAATGCGTTGCAAAATCTGCCCGTCGAATGCTCCAATCGCCTTTTTATCGATTGTTCCAGTCTCCAGGTTCCCATCTATAATTCGCACATACGCGTCGCGATCACACTGATCCTTTTTACAGGTGTCACAGTTCTGGCAGGAACTGGCCTTGAAGACCATGTTCAGGTCATCGGGAAGAATTAATGAGAAGACCTGCTTGTTGGACCATTTCGGAATGTTTTCCTCTGTTTTTCCGGGCGCAGGGAGATGCTCAATATTGACATGCTTAAGCAGGTAGAGGGCATCTCCTTTGGAAAACCAGCGCAACTGATTGGTCATAAGGAAAATCCCTGATACATGGTCATGAATGCCTCCGATAATCGGGCCGCCGAAACGCGGTGAACGAATGTTTTCCTCCACGCAGACCAGGATAGCCGCTTCGGCACGGGCTTCCTCAGTCTGCGGGATATGAAGGTTCATTTCATCGCCATCGAAATCCGCGTTATAGGGGGGACAGACAGCAGGATTCAAACGGAACGTCCGCCCGGGCATTATCCTTACCCGATGGGCCATGATGCTCATCCTGTGCAGTGACGGCTGGCGGTTGAAGAGTACAATATCACCATTTCGTAACTGTCTCTCCACGGTCCAGCCGGGCTCGAGCGTCTCTGCAACGGTCTCCAGGTTTCCTTCTGCCAGTCGCATCCTGCGTTTATCCGGCCTTATGACATAATTGGCACCGCAGGGTTGATCCAGGGATACCCTGACCGGCCCGTTCATAACCAGCTGCCGGAGTTCCTCGATATTATAATGAGTGACATGCACAGGCAGGGACATCTCGTTGGCTACCGCAAGCGGAATGCCCACCTCTATTATGCTCAGGTTCGGGTCAGGAGAAATAACGGTACGGGCTGAAAAGTTCACCCTTTTCCCTGACAGAGATCCCCGGAACCTTCCGTCTTTTCCTTTAAGGCGCTGTGAGAGGGTCTTTAAGGGTCTGCCACTGCGGTGCCGGGCAGGGGGACAGCCGGCAACTTCGTTGTCCAGATAGGTAGTGACATGATACTGGAGAAGCTCCCACAGGTCCTCGATAATCAGCTGTGGTGCTCCTGCGTCCTGGTTTTCTTTGAAACGCTGGTTGATACGGATGATGTCCACCAGTTTATGGGTAAGGTCATCCTCGGATCTCTGACCGTTTTCCAGAATAATAGAGGGACGCATGGTTACCGGTGGCACCGGAAGTACGGTGAGGATAGTCCATTCCGGCCGGGCGACGTCCGGGTTAATCCCAAGGTGCTTTAGATCGTCGTCGGGTATCCTCTCCAGGCGGGCGCGGATGTCTGCAGGAGTGAGCTTGTGCTCGATCTTCTTTCCTTCCTCAACCATTACCTCGGAAAAAGTTGTAGGTTTCTCGAAATTGATCTTTAACTGCTGTTCCCCGCAATGAGGGCATAACCGCTCCTTTTTGATATCTTTTTCAGAGAGAATCTCGCCGGTATTCTCCTCATCGCTGCCAATTACCTTCGTTATCTCCTCAGGGGAGAGGAGAAGTCTGCTGCAACTCCGGCATGTGACCCTGAGCAGCTTCCTGATCAGCCGGGTATACCCTACATGAATCACCGGCTTTGCAAGTTCAATATGCCCGAAATGACCGGGGCACTCACTGGCTTTCTGGTCACATGTCTTGCAACGGAGTCCGGGATCTATAACCCCAAGGTTCAGGTCCATCAACCCCTGCGGGTAAGGGAACCCGTCATCATCGTAGGTGTCTGCCCAGATGATCTTCCTCACACTCATTGTGCGTATTTCTTTCGGGGATAAGAGCCCGAATTCAATTCTTCCTATTCGTTTTGGACTCGGCATGATTCACCTCCTAGACTACATCCTCCAGTCTCATCCGCGGTGCGATACCCATACTCTTCATCTCGTCAAGCAGGAGTTTGAAGGCATACGACATCTCCACAGGGTAAATGTCAGTCTCGCCTCCGCAGGCCAGGCACCTTGTAGTGTTGGCCCTTCGGTCAAGCATTGCCACCATACCGCAATGGGCGCAGACAAATTCCTGCACCTTGTCCGATTCGTCTAACAGCCGCTCTTTTAATGCCATGGCTGCGCCATGTCCGATCATCACATCGCGCTCCATCTCACCGAAACGCAGACCTCCTTCCCTGGCCCGGCCTTCGGTGGGCTGCCTGGTGAGAACCTGTACCGGACCCCTGGACCGGGCATGCATCTTTGAAGAGACCATATGGTAGAGCTTCTGGTAATAGATCACACCGACATAGATATCAGCCTCGAATTTCTTTCCGGTGATGCCGTCATACATGACTTCCCTTCCCGTGTGAGAATAGCCCAGGCTCTTGAGTGATTTGCGGAGATCTCCTTCCAGTTCTCCCGAGAATGCGGTCGCGTTAATCCGGCGCCCTTCGAGTGAACCGACCTTCCCGCCAATCGTTTCCAGCATGTGACCGACGGTCATACGGCTGGGGATGGCATGGGGATTGATTACCAGGTCTGGAGCTATGCCCGCCTCGTTGAATGGCATGTCCTCCTGGGGAGCGATGTAGCCGATTACTCCTTTCTGCCCATGGCGGGATGCAAATTTGTCACCCACTTCAGGAATACGGAGATCACGGGTGCGAACCTTTACCAGGCGGGAACTGTTCTCCCCTTCGGTGATAATGACCGTGTCCACAATTCCATGCTCGTTGCTGCGCATGGTCACGGAAGTGTCCCTGCGTTTCTCCACGGTGATAAGATCACTTGTGGGTTCTTCCAGGAATCTTGGCGGTGAAGTTTTCCCAATCAGGACGTCTTTTTCGTTGACAACCGTTTCCGGGTTGATAACTCCATCGTCATCAAGATTCTTGTAACTCTCCGCACCGTGAGCCCCGGTTACTTCTTCGTCCGGAACCTCAATGCGATCGACCTGGCCACCCGGATATCGCCTCTCTTCACCCTCATAAGTCCTGAAGAAATGAGATCGCCCGAGGCCTCGTTCAATGGAGGCCTTGTTAAAGATAAGGGCATCTTCAATATTGTATCCTTCATAACTCAGAATGGCTACTACATAATTCTGGCCGCCGGGTCGATCATCCGATCCGATAAGGTCAGAAGTCTGGGTATGGACGATCGGCCTCTGGGAATAATGAAGGAGGTGCCCGCGAGTATCAGGCCTGAGCTTCATGTTTGAAGCTCCGAACCCAAGGGCCTGTTTGACCATTCCCGCACCCATGGTAACCCTGGGACTAGCATTATGTTCAGGGAATGGCACATGGGCAGCTCCGATACCAAGTATCAGTGATGGATCGATCTCAAGATGTGTATGTTCCGGGGTAATATCTTCAGGATGAATAGCAATAAAGAGATCTTCCTCCTCTTCTGCATCAATGAGCTCGATTAGTCCTTTCTTGATGAAATAATCGAATTCTATCTCCTTGTTCTTGAGTTTTTGTAACTCCTCATCGGAAATGAGAGATTTCCCATCCTGCATTACAATCAATGGCCTCCTGGCCCGCCCCCGGTCTGTATGCAGGATTACGTCATTATTAAATTCTTTATGGGATACATTGACCTCTGTAGAAAGGGCCCCCTGTCTTCGCATATTTCTGATATGGCCCACTAAAGCCTTCGGATCTTCGACAAGTCCGATAAGGGCGCCATCTACGAATACTCTTGCCTTTTTCATCGGATATCCCCCTTGATCTGCTCCACACCGAGGTTATAGAGCATTCTGACCACTTCGTCATCATCCGTAACCCCGCAGCTGATTTCCACCATCTGGGCAAAATTTTTCACCAGTCCACAATTCGGACCTTCCGGGGTCTCACTTGGACAGATCCTGCCCCATTGGGTCGGGTGCAGATCTCGAGCCTCAAAATGAGGCTGTGATCTGGAGAGAGGTGAAATCACCCTTCTCAAATGCGAAAGGACACTCATATGATCCACCCTGTCCAGAAGCTGCGAGACACCTGTTCTACCTCCCACCCAGTTTCCTGTAGCCAGGGGATGCAAAAGCCGTTCAGTAAGAACATCAGCACGAACCGCAGTTCCGATGGAAAGATCGCGATGACGCATACTGGCTCTTTCGAGCTGGTATTTGATGTCCCTGGTCAGCCGGTTTAAGGAGATTCGGAAAAGGTCCTCCATCAAGTCTCCGGCAAGCTTGAGCCGCTTGTTCGAGTAGTGGTCTTTGTCGTCGATGCGCCTCTTGTTTAACACAAGATCGAAACATGCTTCAGCCATTCTCCCCAGGAAATGGGCCTTCGCCAGGCGAACTCCTTCCACTGTTTCAATATAACCTTCATCGTCTTCCTTCATATTGAGGGGCATCAGGTAGTTTAAGTGTGGGAGAAGGTAGTTATCAAGAACGAACTCTGCTCTCTTCCTCTGGTAATCCCGGGTCTGGTTCGGGGCAAGTTTCTTGCCGACATACATTATGCCAGATTCCACATTGTCACAATCCGACTCTTCCAGATTTTGCATCATGTAGGTGAGAATGTCCTCATCTGTCGATACGGCGTTCACCACGTCATGATCACTTACCATTCCCAGTGCTCGCATCAAATCAACAAACTTGAGATGACCTGCAACCGAGGGGAATGAAACCTCAAGCAGATTTTTCCGGTTTCTCTCCACAACGACCAGTGCCCGGTAGCCCCTGTACTGGGAGAATACCTTTGCCACATAGATACGCTCATTGTAGCGCTCGGTATACTCGGTCATTATCTTGTTGGAGGCCAGATCTTCAAGCGTCATCAGGACGCGCTCGGTTCCGTTCACGATGAAGTATCCTCCCGGATCGAGTGGGTCTTCTCCATGAATGACCCGCTCGTCGTCACTCATTCCATACAGATTGCACGGTACAGAACCGACCATAATTGGCAGCTGCCCGATGGTGGTACTGACTGGCTCCTGACGATCTTCACCCTGTACGAGGGTCAGTCCTAGATGGATGGGTGCGGCGTACGTAAGATTCCGCAACCGTGCTTCGCTTGGGAAGAGATCTCCCTGAGATCCGTCAGCCTCTCGTACAAGAGGCTTTTTGACCTCGATTTTTCCAAGTTCCACCCATACAGGCTCGTTACTCTTGCCACGAATCTCGATATCGGTCTCGATTACCTTCTGTTCATTTACAACTTTCTGTAAATTGTGCAGAACGAAATTGTTAAAGGAGTCAAGTTGGTGGCGGGCAACATGCTCTCGTGAAAAATACGCCTTTGATAATATGCTTCTGTCTATCAGAAAAATCAGCCCCGCCTTTTATTTCTTCGGTCGCTTGACGACAAGTCTATACGATTCGGCTCTACCGGCTGTATGACTGGTGCGGATAATCCTTATCACATCACCGATTTTCGCCTCGATGACCTTGACTGCGGGATCATCCTGATGCATTTTTGGTAATTGTTCACTTGTAATTTTGTAGAGGGAAAGCAGCTCGCTTACTTCCTCCTCACTCATAATTTTATGATCAGGGACCATGATATGGTCCAAAACACTCATTTTTGTGCTCACCCCAAACCCCCCTTGTGCAGCAGAATTTTAATCTCCAGATCCATCACCACTAAAAATCCACTGGTCGACGCCGTGGAAGCGGGCCCGGAGGGATTTGAACCCCCGACCACCTGGTTAAAAGCCAAGCGCTCTACCTAACTGAGCTACAAGCCCACCTTTAAGTACGACACAGCATTATTACAATGCAATAAAAATATATAAATGTATTTACAGATCATATCATTTCCATCTTTTATGTTCCCGGGGGGGGAGGGGATAACAATCCCATAGCAATTCAGCTGTCATGGAGGTGGTGATCAAACCCTAATTTTATCATTATTTCTTTTTTATTTGTTATATTTTCTTTCTTTTCATTCTTATTTTGCAGTACCCTTTCTATGGCATTCAGCAAAAGCCCGGTGTTAATGGGTTTTGCGATCACCGCGTCCACCGCAAGATGTGTCTGCCGTATCTCATCGACGATTTTTTTTCTGGCCGAGAAGATTATTACAGGTATCAATGAGGATGACGGGTCTTTCCGAATCCTTTCAAGGGTTTCCCACCCGTCCATCGGCTCCATAGATATATCAAGAAGTACAAGGTCAGGAGATCCGGCCTTGAGTTGTGTCAGAGTTTCCTCGCCGCTATGAGCGGCCATGGTATGATAGCCCTTTTTCTTGAGGATAGCTACAAGACCGTCCACGATATAGGTATTGTCATCAACGACCAAGATAGTCCCAATCATATAGGTTTCCCAGTTGAGCGGCGGATGCAGTGAAGTTACGAGTTGACAGGTGATATCTTTTTGGGAGATTCTAAAAGACATCCCCCGGCATGGTTGAATATCTGAATCCGATAAAATCCATTCACCCGGGGATCTATATAATCGCCAATCAGGACCCGCTCATGTTATCGGACCTATTATAGCTATGGAAATTAAAAAAAATAATAAATTTTTTTGATTTTACCCTTTTGTAAAATTTTTTAACCAAAAAGAATAAATAATTGTATCAGATATGGCAGATCTTGTCTCGTGGTTGAAAAAGAATGTCTCCTCATTTCAACCTACAAAATCGATAGCTATCCGGGCCACGAGGCACATGCGCAAAATAGAGCAAAAAAAACTATTCTCTGATGAAATTGAGCATATGAGAACTGCGGAAGGCCGCTGGTTCGAAAATATTATCTATGAATTGTTCGTGGAGATGGCCATGGATACTGATCATATCCAATACATGGCCCTTAAAGGAGCAGATGCACCACGAGGAGGGAGAAGGGTCCGGCTTGGCCAGAACGGACTTTTCTATTCCCGGTGCGGCGATATCACAGTGAGAGGAAATGGGCAGGACCTTGCGGAGTTTGATCTTTTACTGGTAGACGGTGATAAACAGGTGGTATTTGGGGAAGTAGTCACCTCCGCATCAGATATTAAGGAATTTGAGAAGGAGATAGAATATAAAAAACGCCTGCTCGGATACCTTTTCGATCAGGATGACGTGACGTTTCTTCTCATCTCCTCGTTTGATATCACAAATTATGCTGCTGCCAGAAGAATTCTCAAATCACCTTCCAATCTCAATATCCAGACCAGGTCATGTGAGGAGATAAAGGCCGGAATCAGCAGGCAGACCCTAAAGGGAGGTGCAGGAAAGCAGATACAGCATCCCAAACTTATCCGGGCACCCGATATTCCTCTCACCCGGCCTTTTGATTACCAGAGATATCATGATACGGAGAAAATAAGAGTTTTCGAAGGTGTCAGCAGTCATATTGACTTCCGTAACGCCGGCAATGGTGACGATACGTCCCAACTGGTAAAAAAGATACTATACGGGGCACTTTATCCCTCCGCGATCCGTTCTCTCTGCCGTGAGCACGAAATTACGGTAAAAGGGAAGAAAATCGAGTATGACGATATAAGACATCAGTTTTCAAAAGTTGTTCTGGCCACCGATCTTCCCGGTTATGAACCACTGCTCTATTTACGTTCGCGGAAGAGGCAGGAATACCTTAAAATGGTGCAGATTAAATCTGGAAATTTCAAATTCGAACGCATTACACCGTCGAAGGTCGGCTTCTTCATGTGGCTGGAATCACTCTCTCCCGCTCTTGGAGCCCGGATCTCGGATAACCTCCTGGATGCTTTTTCTCAGAAAAAATAAAAATGTAATTTGGTTTAATTCGGTTCTTCTTCAGTTCAGTCGAGGAGAACTGTAAGAGCCTCATCCGCATAGGCATCCATCACATACGGTATGCCGGACACCTTTGATGCCTCCTCGGTAAGGGCCATCAGATCATTTCTTGCAAGCGTTTTCAAGCTGAAATTCCTGCTACCTGCCATTATCTGCTGGAGGCCTATCTTGAATTTCTGTGCATAGGTATAGATACCAATTGCACCCATGGGAATTTCCTTGAACTTGGAGCCATATTTCTCCTTGAGCTCTTCATAGGTCACAAAGATCTCTTCAGGCACTGTCCCGTACTTGGATACAGTCTTCGGAAGCTGGCCAGCCTTGATCCATTTTTCAATATTCTTCCCGACCATGCCAGGTATCATAAGACCCCTTCCCATACATACCGCCTTTACGTACGGGCTTCCCATGGCGATTGCCTTGAAGACGTTTGGCTCGTCTGAGAATCCTCCGGCCATTGCAATGTCGGGAACCCTCATGCCCCTCTTCTTGAGGAGTTCTGCATACTCATTTGCCAGTGACTGGATATAGAACGTCGGGATACCCCATTCATTCATCATTGGCCAGGGGCTCATACCTGTGCCTCCCGGTGCTCCATCGATAGTGAGCAGGTCGATCTTGGCCTCGGCACCATATCGGATAGCCATGGCCAATTCAACAGCCGAATATGCACCGGTCTTTAGAGTGACCCTCTTGAAGCCTATGTCTTTTAACCTGTCCACTTCCTCAAGGAATCCTTCCTTGGAGATGAACCCTAAGCGGGAATGGCGTTCAAATTCCTTGATCGCCCCCTGTTTATAGGCGGTCTGCATGTCAGACCGGGTTGGATCGGGTACTACTATGTATCCTCTCTTTTTCAGCTCCGCAGCACGTTCAATCGACTTGACCTTGATCTCTCCGCCGATGCATTTTGCACCCTGGCCCCACTTCAGTTCGATAGTGTCCAGGTTATGTTTGGATGAAACGTATTCAGCCGTGCCCAGGCGCGTGTCCTCAACATTCAGCTGAACCAGCATCTCGCCGTATCCTTCCCAGAACTTTTTGTAGATGTCGATTCGCCTGTCCATCTCGGGTGATTTCTTGACCATGCCCTTGTTGTCAAGCTCAAGACCAGGGTCGATACCACAGACATTCTCTCCACACACAATAGTAATACCTGATATTGCGGCTCCAATGGCAAAATGCTCCCAGTTTACGCGGGCAATTTCAGTTGATCCAAGAGCCCCGGTAAATATAGGAAGGCGCATCTTGACTTTCTGGTCCCAGCCGTACTCTGTCTCCGTATCAACCGAGTAGAATACCGCGGTATCTGGTCCGATCTCGGTTCCTTCAGGCAGCCCCTTGGCACCCATCGCATAGCCCTGGATATTGAGGTGAGAATAGTCAATCGGGTAATTCTTTTCTGCACCAGCAGTGATCTCCCCGAAAGGTCCGGGGTACAGTACTTCCCGGCCCCTGAAGGTAGATAACCATATTTCACAACTTCCCTTGCATCCATCAATACAGCGGGTGCAGATACCAGACATCGGTGCGACATTACGTGATCGGTTGGTGGTAGCTGTCGCTTCATTGGCATTTGGCTGTCTAAGATTCATACTCCTCTCCTTTGCTCTGTTATAAGGACCCCAATAAAAATATCGAAGTCGGTTTGAGCATCTGGAAGCCCAAACGTACCATAATCTTATCTTTTAAACGCTTATAAGCGCTTGCCTTCCTCCCCATTATAAATATTTTGTTTGATTTAATTGTATATTTCTCCGGTATATTCTATCAGTACAGATAAAAAGTGAAAATAGCGTATCAGGATATCTCAATTAATTCATATTCCGCCGAACCCAGCCCGATCTGTTCTGCATACAGTATCTGGCGGTATCCGTCTGTTTCATTCCTCATTCCCCTGAATTTGTCCTTTCCATGTGAATGGTTCCTTGCCAGAAAGGTAGCCGGAAAACCCTCCTGGCTGTTTACAAGATCAAAACTGGCAGCGTCGATAGCTACAGGGTCCTTCGACGCCAATATACCGATATCCGGCACAATTGATGCATCGCTCCACGCGACGCAGTCGCAATCGGGTGTGATCCGGGTAAGAAAATTCATGAACGCAACCTTATCCTGCTTGCCCTTTACCGCCCCGAAAGCATATTCTACCATCCTCTCAACAAACACGGGGATATCAGTCTCCCAGTCCACATCGATTGCTCTTTCCGGGCATATTGTCATGCACTCAAAACATCCGATGCAGGATTCCCTTTCTATCACTGCCTTCCCGTTGACCAGCGAGATGGCTTCCCGGGGGCATACCTCGATGCAACTGGCGCAACCCCTGCACTGCTCTTCAATGATCATGGGACGTGCAGAGTGCTGTTTCTGTTTTCCCACGGGAGGAGCACACCCCATAGCCAGGTTCTTGATTGCCCCGCCATATCCTGCAATTTCATGCCCCTTGAAATGGGAAAGCACCACCATACTCCTCGAATCGGCTATATCTCCTGAAATAATGACTTCACGAAAGTGTGTACAGTCAATCCGTATCTTGCGGGTGTTGTTCCCGTACAACCCATCAGCAATAAGTAAGGGAGCACCTACCACCGCATAGGCAAATCCATGTTCAATTGCTGTTGTAAGATGGTCGACAGCATCTGCCCTGCTTCCACGATAGAGCGTGTTTGAATCCGTAAGAAATAGCCTTCCTCCGTACTCCTTTATCTTATCCACTACCTGCCGCACATAGACTGGATTTATGTATGAATCGTTGCCACGCTCCCCAAAATGAATTTTAATGGCGGTTATATCCCCAGGGCGGATAATACTTGAAAATTCAGCCGCATCAAAGAGTTTCCGTATCTTGGTAATTGTATTCTGGTCGGGATCCCTTGCCCTGAGATTTGCAAAATATACTTTCTCTGCCATTTTATTTCCTCCAATTCGCATATCAGGGTTTTACGTCACCCTGTAACTGCCCGGTCAGGTGTGAAAAGATGGATCTGCCATTATCAGTCTTCTTGTGAATAATGCGGAAAAGATGGGACGTGAAAATATTATTCCCTCTTCCCCAACTGGTTGTCAAGCGAGGTGAGATTCTCTACCTCATCCCCACTCATCTTGATCTGTGCCAGAATATCACTTGCATTCGCCTCTTCCTCGACCTGTTCCTTTACGAACCAGTCCAGAAACTGTTTTGTGGCAGGGTCTTTTTCTTTGTTTGCAAGATCCACAAGACCGTTGATGAGAGCTGTCACCTTCTGTTCATGTGCATACACCTCCTCGAATACCTCGCGGGGAGAATTCCACCTGGTTTTTGGAGCGTCAATCTTCGTCAGATTCACAGTTCCCCCGGTTTCCACGAGATAGTCATAAAATTTCATGCCGTGTTCCAGCTCTTCTCTGGCCTGCACCCTGAGCCATTTTGCAAAACCTTTCAAAGGTATGGTCTCACAATAGGCTGACATGGACAGATAGAGGTAAGATGAATACAACTCTGCATTGAGCTGTGGGTTAAGTGCGTCCTGTACAGACTTTTTTACCATTACTTAAACCTCCTCGGACATTCGTAATTCTTATCCTGTTTTCTTTTAATCCTTTCTGCAAATCCACATTTTTTGAATTATTGCAGGGATATCAAAAATAGAGTATAAGATATGTGAAAATTATTCCGTTACAATCACCGACGCGTCCTGATCAAAGGGATTTGTCCTTATGGCCAGGGAAAAAAGGTACGGGTAGTTATTCTCCAGATATCGCATATAGGAGAGCCATTCATAAGAGAGCAGCCTATAGACACGATTTACATCACCAGTAAGATGCGAGAAATCGCTTTCCGGAAGATCTGTGAGAGCGTCCCTTCTTTCCAATTCCTCATTAAGATGAAAAACCGCCCTGAGAAGATTGGTGAAATCCTGGTGTTCGAGCAATACGGGGTTTTCAAGGAGCCTTAACAACAGATTTCGGTTCTGGTGCAGGAATGCAGCGATCTCCTGCAGGTTATCCGGTGTGAGTGATGCCTCAAACGGATATTGCCCCATATCTTTTCTTATCCTGCTGAAATCCTCCTCTGACCAGGCATTGGAGACAATGAGATGCGCCCTGATCCTGTCCAGGTCCTGGTCGGAGTCTGAAATATACGCCAGAATACGGGTTCCAACATCAGAAAAAAACGTGCCAATCACCATATTCATCTTTTCCAGCCGTTCTCTTTTTGACCTCACACTGAGGAGCTCGTTGATGACCAGGGTCACCAGGAGTACATTGATAGGAAGGAAGCCAATGGCGTTGAAAAGATAATTATATGTGTTTTCCGGGTCCCCCAGGACAAGAAATTTTATCGCATAGACAACGATTGAGAAGACCACCAGGATAATCCCCAGTCTCACCTGCCAGCTGAACTTTGTCATACTCATAACACCCTTTTTGTTTAGATTGAAGAACATGGAAAAAATAGCTTATGTTATCGCTTTTCTGGTATTTCGTTAAAAAGTCAACATTGCATTATTCTTTTACAATCAGTAAAACGGCATGCACGTGATTCTACTTACAAATAATCCTGGCGGGCTGCCAGTGACCATGGACAATCTCCGGTAAGAAAAACAGGGTTATTTTGGGCATTTATCAGGCTATTACCAGGATTTACTCTGCGTATTTCTCCGGATCAGTATCAAATTTTTTCTTGCAACCGGGAGCACAGAAATAATAGGTCTTTTCCTTATACACGCTTGTGAATTTTGCCGTCTTTTCATCAACTGTCATCTTGCAGATGGGATCGATTGCCATTAACTCACACACCCTTCATTCTCTCTTTCATTGCCGGTGGTATATATGTCTTGAGCATTAAGGAGAGTGAAATCACGGTAACCGAACTTAAGGCCATAGCCAGTGCTGCCAGTGAGGGATTAAAGGTGTACCCCGTAAATGGATAGAGTATCCCTGCCGCAATAGGAATAAGAGCGCTGTTATAGGCGAATGCCCAGAATATATTCTGTTTTATCCGTGACATTACCTTCCTGGAGAGCTGAATGCCTGCCACTGCATCAAGCAGATCATCCCTGATGAGCACAATATCGCCGCTCTCGATAGCCACATCCGTTCCGCTCCCGATTGCCATTCCCACATCGGCCCTGGCCAAAGCAGGTGCATCGTTTATGCCGTCCCCCACAAAAGCGACAACTTTACCTTCATCCTGCAGTTTTTTCACCTCGTCTGCCTTTTCACCGGGCAGGACCTCTGCCATTACCTTCTCAATACCAGCCTCCCTGGCGATGGCTTCAGCAGTCCTCGGGTTATCGCCGGTGATCATCACCACATCAATCCCCATAGCCCTCAATTCGGCGATTGCACGCGGGCTTGTCTCTTTCAATGTATCGGCGACAGCGATAACCCCTGCCACATTTCCTCCGGCGGCTGCCAGAATGACGGTTTTGCCCTGTTGTTCAAGCCTGGTCACCTGATCTTCAAGTTCGACGGGAATTGAAATTCCCATTTCTTTTTGCAGGAGCCTGTTTCCCACCAGCACCACCTCTCCGAGAATCATGGCCGAAACGCCTTTGCCTCCAAGGGTGGTAAATTCGCTTGCAGTCTCCAATTCGAGTTTCATCTGATCTGCATATCGTACAACAGCTTCCGCGATGGGGTGCTGTGAATTTTTCTCAACTGCTGCCACCAGGGAAAGCAGGGTCTTTTCATCCACTCCGAAAGGTATGAGATCGGTAACTTCAGGCCGCCCGAGTGTCAATGTGCCTGTTTTGTCAAAAAGTGCAGTGGTAATGTGGTCCGCAACTTCCAGGGCCTCCCCGTTTCTGATCAGTATTCCAAGCTCTGCGCCCCTGCCAACACCAACGGTCACTGCAGTGGGAGTCGCAAGTCCCAGGGCACATGGACAGGCCACCACGAGAATCGAGATAAAAGTCGTGAGCGCAAAGAGTAGCGTGGATCCGGACACAAAATACCATAAGGTAAAGGCCAAACACGCGATGGCCAGTACTGTCGGAATAAAATAACTCACCGCCACATCGGCAATACGCTGGACCGGAGGCTTTGATGCCTGTGCATCTTCGACCATTTTTATTATCTGGGCCAATACGGTATCCTTTCCAATTTTTTCCGCTCTGAAGGTGATTACTCCGTTTGTATTCAGGGTTCCTCCCACAACTTCGCCACCAATCTGTTTGAGGACCGGAACCGGCTCGCCGGAAATCATCGACTCATCGACATAGCTCTCACCGCTCATGACCCCCCCGTCTACAGGCACTTTTTCACCTGGTTTGACCGTGATAATATCTCCAATCACAACCTCCTCGATGGGAATCTCTTCTTCTTTTCCTTCCCGGACCACGAGTGCAGTCCGGGGCCGCAGGCCTATAAGTTTCTTAATGGCCTCGCTGGTCCTCCCCTTGGCCCTTGCCTCGAGGTACCTGCCAAGGATGAGGAATGAAGCAAGCATGATGGCAGTGTCGTAGAACATGAAATCCAGGGTAAGCACAATTCCGAATGTTCCCATCACACTGGCAATATAGGCCACCCCCGTACCCATGGCATACATCACATCCATATTCAGCATCCGGTGCTTCAATGACATGAATGCCGCCCTGAAGATGGGATAGGCCACGTAGATAAAAACAGGTGTTGAGATGATCAGCATGGAATAGGAGAGTTGTTGCATGGGAATGGGAATATCCAGAAACATCAGGATGAAGAGAGGTATGCTCACTGCAAACCCGATTGAAAAACGGCGTAATTTATCATTCAAATCTTTATTACGTGCTATTTCTTCCTCTTCCATGGATACCTGGCCGGCAATCCCCAGGTACTGGTATCCGGCTGTTTCTATCGCCTCTTTCATCTCCTGGATGGTGGTTACAGAGGAGTTGAAGGTAACATATGCCTTTTCTGTAGCGAGATTTACGCTCACCTTTACCACGCCAGGCAAGGCATTCAATGCAGCCTCGATTGTCTCCACACAGGTGGCGCAGACCATTCCACCTATCTTCAAAGTAACCTTTTCGTTGATGATTTCATATCCGGCCGATCGTACCGCATTTTCAATATCTTCGAGACTGACCTTCGATGGTTCAAATTCTACTCTGGCCGTATCAGTGCCGAAATTTACCTGGGCGCCTTCGACCTCCCCCAGTCCGGACAGGGATTTTTCAATATTTAATGCACAGGTGGCGCAGTGCATTCCCGATATTTTCAATTCTGCCTTCTTTTTCCCACTGGTCACGTTATCACCATGGAAGCCCTGATACCCTATGGCATCGACGTCGATATAAGTTTTATTCGCATGAAGTGAGGGATCCCAGGCAGATCGATTCTCAAATCAATCACAAATCTCAGGCACCCTGGTATCCCGGCAGGATGCCTTTCGAATTGCCCTCCTGAAATACCGCGAAAAACAGGATATATACAAGGGACTGGAGCCACGGTAAAGCGTTACTCCAAATCGAAGGAATTCCAGAATGAGACGGGTTGTCCTCTGCCGGATCCGGAGCCTGAATCTCCAGGCATGCCGTAAGGCAATCAGCAGAAAAATGGCCAGGATAAGGAGAGGATTTACGTAAGGTCACCCTCACATCAACCGGCAGCGATCAATGCCTCTCCACGTTCCATACCAGAAGGATACCCTCATCCATTTTTTTTACTTCCCGGAGTGCAAGACCGGTAAATGCTGATTCCATGACAAATCCTTTGCCGTCGGCAGGTGTAGGGGCGTCCTTCCCCCCAATTATCATGTTCCCCACGAAACAGGAGAATTCATCCACCAGGCCTGCTTCAAAGAGAGACCATATCAACTGCCCTCCCCCCTCCACCATGAGACGGCGGATGCCAATCCCGTGGAGTTCCTCCATCAGGCGGGGGAGATCCACCTGCTCCTCTCCTGTCCTGATTATCGTTGCCCGATCTTTTAAGATTTGAATACGGCTTTCGTCAGCCCTTTCGCTGCATGCAACAATCCTCTTGCCTTCCCCTTTTATTAGCACAGATGCATCCGGTGCGATCCTGGCCCTGCTGTCTATAACTATTCGTACAGGATGTTCATCCAGCCCTTTGTCTTTTCTCCATTGTATCAGAGTTTGTGATTTTACGGTAAGGGACGGGTCATCGGCCAGGACTGTCCCAATACCCACCATAATTGCATCACTCGCCGCTTTTATTTGATCCACCCGGGAAAAGTCGTCCTTTCCAGAAATTTTCACCTGTCGCCTTTCACGAGTGGATAATTTCCCGTCCGCACTCATAGCCACATTGACAAGAACAAAGGGACGCATGAAAATACATTGGCGGGTTGGCCACATCAATATTCCCAGGGAATATACGCGTGATAATGTGCAGCGATAAATGATATTATATATGACTTATTTTTTTATTCGGGCTATATATAAAATTATTCAATTATTTTATATAAAATAATATCCTATATAATACTTCCGCGGATTGACTTAAAATGACATATAATTCAAGCAATTTAAAGAAAATGGCCTATAATATCGATGCGAATGATAACAAGTTTGAATTCTGGAAAGACTGGAGATGGCAGTTAAAATACTCCATCAGAGATATTTCCACCCTGGAAAAACTTCTGAATATCAGTTTTTCGGATTCATACCGTGCGCAGATGGAAGAGACCATATGCAAATTTCCCATGTCCATCACCCCCTATTACCTTTCCCTCATCGATACCAGCGATTATGAAAATGATCCTATTTTTATGCAGGCCGTCCCCTCCCCGAAGGAGCTCGAGATCGAGCAGTGTGACATGCCCGATCCCCTGGCAGAAGACATGGACAGCCCCGTGCCTGGAATCACCCACCGTTACCCGGACAGGGTCCTGTTCCTTGTCAGCAACACTTGCTCCATGTATTGCCGGCATTGCACCAGAAAGAGACGTGTAGGCGATATCGACTCCATTCCGGCGGAGTCTGTAATCATAGAAGCAATTGAGTATATTTCGAAAAACCCGGAAATCAGGGATGTTCTTCTCTCGGGAGGCGATCCCCTGATGCTCCCGGATGATTACCTTGAATGGATCCTGGATGAACTCCATTCCATCCCTCATGTGGAATTAATCAGGATTGGTTCAAGAATGCCGGTTGTGCTCCCCTATCGGATTACCGAAAAACTGGCATCCATGCTCTCCAAATTCCATCCTCTCTGGGTAAACACCCACTTCAACCACCCAAAAGAGATCACGGAGACCAGCAGAAATGCCCTGCGGATGCTGGCGGATGCGGGAATTCCCCTGGGGAACCAATCCGTCCTGCTGGCAGGTGTGAATGATTGCCCCAGGATCATGAAGGAACTGGTTCAGAAACTGGTCAGGAACAGGGTCCGCCCCTATTACCTCTACCAGTGCGATCTTTCCGAGGGCTTGTCCCATTTCAGGACGCCCGTGGCCAAGGGAGTGGAAATTATCGAGAACCTGGTGGGCCATACCTCGGGATTTGCTGTCCCAACCTATGTAATCGATGCCCCGGGGGGAGGGGGGAAAATACCGGTAATGCCAAATTATATGGTATCCTGGTCAGTGCACAAAGTAGTGCTTCGCAATTACGAAGGAGTCATATGCACCTACCAGGAACCCGATAACTATGACCGCATATCCTGCGATGGCGACTGTCAAGACTGCAGGCTACAGCTGAAACTTGACAATGCGGACGAATCCAAAGTTGTAGGAATCGCAAAACTCCTGGCAGACTTTGATGGCGCCACCTCCCTGATCCCACAGGATACGGAGCGGATGGAAAGACGAAATGAGTGACACTATATGCAGGTACGGGGGTAGTATCTATCAGCATGGCCCTCACAACGACCGGATTTACCTGATGAAAATTTCACTGGATGATGTACCTGATATTATCCACTTTTTTGAGGAATTATCGCAAAAGAACAGATATTCCAAGATTTTTGTAAAGGTGCCGGCCTCTGCATACCCCGAGTTTCTGAGCCGCGGCTACCGGGTGGAGGGCAAAATCCCGGGGCTTTACAGGGGTTTGGAAGACGGTTTTTTCATGGCCAGATACATCGATGAAAGGAGATGTCGGGCAGCCGATATGAACAGAATCAGGGAGCTTATCAGAGAGTGCGTAAAAAAGGCAGGAGATTACCGGAGGAGAGAACTTCCAGAGGAGTATACCCTGCAGGCCTGCCATTCAGAAGACGCAGAGGACATTGCCGCCCTCTATGGTCAGATTTTTGAGTCCTATCCATTTCCCATCCAGGATCCCGGGTATATAAGCGCTACCATGCAGGATAATTTCCGGTACTTCTCAGTCAGGAATAACGGGGAGATTGTGACTGTAGCCTCCACCGAGATCAACAGGCAGGATAAAAACGCGGAGATGACGGACTTCGCCACGGATCGGCGACACTCCGGTCTGAACCTGGCCGGGCACCTGCTTGAATGGATGGAGAATGAGATGAAGGATGAAGGGATCAGGGTTGCATTCACCATCGCCCGTGCCCTTTCCTTCCCGATAAATATCACTTTTGCCCGGGCAGGGTACCGCTACGGGGGCACTCTGCTGAACAACACCCATATTTGCGGCTCCTTTGAGAGCATGAACGTCTGGTCTAAAACGTTGTAGGCTGCCGATGGTCGTAATAACCATCTTTATTCCGGCGGGACGCGTACATTTTTTTAATCATTCCAATACCATACCCCATGAATAAGCTTCACCGGAAGATATTATGCCTGATATATCCGACCCCTATACTGAAATGCTCCTCGCTGATATTTGCAGGGAGCTCTTCGGCGAACTCAGTTGGCACCTGAAGGAATTCCGTTGGGGAGAACGGGCCGGCGAAGGGGCAGTGGGGACCCTGCATTATCTGGCTTTCGAAGCAGTTGGGGAGAACGCGAATCCGGTCACTGACGTCCGAAAACCCTGGTTTATGGTGTGTGTATCAGAAATTTCCCTGTCCGGGGCCGATTTATCGGAACGTCTCTTTGCCTCCTGGAATATGGACTTTCCCGTACTGGTGACCCTGGACCGGACATCGCTTTCCGTGTTTGATTGCACAGGAAGATCCGATCAGGGCAGATCAACTCCTGACATATCACTGGATCTTAGGTTCAGTGAAGAGTTCCGGGAAAAACTTTACAGTACTTTCTCCCTGCAGGAGCCTGAACGGACAGGATTCTGGAGATATATTGCCCGTAGGTATGATTTAAGGGATACCGGGGAAATGGAAGGTGTAGACAAATGCCTTCTTCGAACCCTTGAATCATGGAGAGAAGTACTGGCAAGGAGAATCAATCTCGCACATCCTCTCATGGATCCGGATGAGCTCAACCTTTACGTCATGAAGGTGCTTTTACGGCTTTTATGGGAACAAACCGTCAGGGAGACGCGTGCCGGGGTGGACCCAGGGAACGGCAATCCGGGCAGCGGGATCTTTCCCCCTGCCAAACCAGCCTTCCCGTTCCTTACAGACCGCTGTCCCGCACTCGATGAAGATGAATTGATCAGGGAACTGGATGAAAAAGGGCTTCTGGATAATAAATTTTTCTTTTCCTGGATCCCTTTTCCTCGCATCGTATCCGCATTCCACGAATTGCTTAAAACGAGAATCCGGCTTGATCAGGGATTGCAAAGCAGAATCGGCAGGAATCAGATGGAGGAAATTGCCCTTCCACTGGATAGCACCGTTGATTTATGCATCGGGGAGGTTGCTCGATGGCAGGACGGACGACCAGATGAATCTCCCGCCATACTTGACCCTGTCTGCGGCTGCGGGCTTTTTTTGAGTCGCCTTCCTGCCATTCTCCTTGCAAAGAGTATGGGAAGGCAGAGTGGTGCAAATGATCCTGTGAAAAGATTGTCCGGCCTTGTTGAGATAATTGTCCCCTGCCGTCCGGATTTCACTTTTTTTCATGATAACCGCGTCCTTTCGGAGGAGGAGGCTGTTCAGATAGCAGGGGAGCTATATGGCGTCGAACCCGACCCCCTGGCCGCCGAGGTATGCAGGTTAATTCTTGCGCTTGTTCTTCAAGAACTGGCAGAAGAGGATGTAGGGAATGAGATCATCCCCCGTATCGCAGATATCCTCCGGGCGAATGTCATATGTGGCGATATATTGATAGGCGATGATTTCCGCCGGGTGGTGGAATGGAGGTTTCCGGGGCAGACTACTCAGCATGAGGCGACTAAATTCGAAATATCCGGCTTTCTTCACAGGCTGATGAACAGGGGAGGCTTCACTGCAGTTACAGGATTTTTCGGGATATCAGGGAAGAGAATGCGAAGGATACACCGTCATTATCTCCAGACACGGTATGCAGTGTTTCACCGCGATTCAGCCCCGCTCTCCTGCCTGGTCGAGAGAGCATTCGAACTGCTCCGTCCCGGGGGGACATGCTGCGTTGTTCTTCCCGGAGGTTGGCTGCGTTTGAATGTCTTCCGAGCCATGAGGGCAATGCTTGCCGGAAACCGCATTCATTCCATCTCCGATGTCTCATATCTCTTCCTGCCCCCGGAGAGGGATTCCCATTATTCGATTCTGATGGCCTCTCCGGCCCCCCCGGGTGGAGAGGTGAAGATTGCCAGGGGACGGGCTCCGCCATACGGCAGTCTGTCACATGCCATGAGTTCTAATACATTCTCAATTCCGCAGGATGCTCTCGGCCCGGGAGGCTGGTCGCTTGTTGACCGGCGTCTTTCCGAGATGCAAAAAAAGATCGAGACAGGGCGCCCGTCCCTTGATGAATATGTAATGGGGTGCATTTTCCCTGGAACGGTATCAGTTGATGAATACCCCGCCCTCCTTTCCCGGACGCAGGTAAGTGTCCTGCAAACCGACCATCCCGGCCAGGCCATCCTGCTGCAGCCATACATTTCCGGAGAGCAGGTATCACGGTACGGAGTGCTGAAAGCAGACCGTTTCCTGCTTCAGGATTCTGCCTTTTCGCATAATGGACAGGAGAATTCGCTCCCTATGACGCCGGAGAACGGCCCGAAACTGATCATCGGTACAGGCCATGACAGTATTCTCTGTACATTTGACCAGGGCGGATTTCTGGCTGGTCCGCCGGTACTGCTGGTTCCGGGAGACGACCTTTACCTTCTGGGAGTCCTCAATTCAAAGATATCCTCATTTTATATAAGGCGGTCTCTTTCCAGGCATCCGGCAATAGGCATTTCATCCGTAATCCGTCGCATACCCATCCACGTGGTGGATCTGGGTGACCGGGACGAGGCGTTTGCCTACAACCGGATTGTTTCTGCGGTGAAGCGAATGCTCTCTCTCAACGAGGATCTCAACCACTATCCAGAGCATGAAGAAGAGATTCGTGCTTTGATAAAGAAGACGGATCTGGAAATTGAAAGGCTCTGTTTCCAGCTCTACGGCCTGTCGGATGAAGATACCCGGACCATATTATCCTCCTCCGGCTGATTTCTAAGATGAATGAATGACGCAGGATGTGCCGGGAGAAGAGACCCCCGGAGATAAAGGGGATTTTAGCGAATCCTAAATGAGCCCCCGGATTACTGCCGCCAGCCTCTCCAATCCCTGCCTGATCTGCTCCTGGCTGGCACTCGAAAAGTTCAGCCTGATCGTATCCTCTCCTCCACCATCCACATAGAAGGGAATGCCTGGCAAAACTGCTACTTTCTCCTTGATTCCCTCATTAAATACCTTCATTGATGAAATACCCGGAGGGAGTGTGGCCATCATAAACATTCCTCCTTCAGGGCGGGTATGGGAAACTCCGGGCGGGAAGTGATCGTCGATGAGGTCACTCATGAGACGGCAATTTTCGCCATAAATTTTACATATACCACGTATATGGGCATCGAGGTCGGTACTCTCCAGATACCTGCACATTACCTTCTGGGCCAGGAAATTCGAATGGAGGTCAGCGGCCTGTTTTGCCACGTTGAACTGTTTCAGAATAAGTGCAGGGGCAAAAATCCATCCAATCCGCAATCCTGGCGAGATTATCTTTGAAAATGATCCGCTCATCATGGTATTCTGGTCCAGGTCCTTCTTTACAGGCGAACGTGGTTTTCCGTCAAAGAACAGCTCACCGAAGGCATCATCTTCAAAAAAAATGGTGTCGGTTCCATTCAGGCATTCGGCTACTGCTTTCCGTTTATCCCGGGAATAGGTGACTCCGGAAGGATTTTGCGAGTTTGGAATGCCGTAGAAAAATTTTGGGCATGATCGTTTTACCATCGCGGAAAACTCCTCGATATCCGGGCCGTCCTCAAGAAGGGTAACAGGCTGAAATTCGGGTTCATAAAGGGAAAATGCCTCAACTGCGCCAAGATAGCCGGGCCGTTCCATTGCAAGACAGTCCCCGGGATCAAGAAAGATCTTGGCTGCAAGGTCAAGACATTGCTGTGAACCGTTCACGATCTGGATGTCAGAGGCCTCCGCAGGGATCTTCAGCCTCCTCCGGTACCTGGCAGCGATATATTCCCGGAGGGGCAGATATCCGTCTGTTGTGCTGTACTGGAGAGCTTCCCGGCCATCTTCTTCCAACATCTCCCTTGCAGCAAGGGCGATACCTTCCACATCAATTAACTCTGATGCAGGAAGTCCTCCCGCAAAGGATAGTATCTTTGGGTCTCGTGACACCCTGAAAAGTTCATCCAGAAATGATTTCGGGGCCCGGACCATGCGGGTGGCAAAACGGTACTCCATCAGTACGACTCCTTTTCATGTAGTTTCGTTTATACCAACAAAAATACTGTGAATTAGGGATATGGAGAGAAAACCGCATTGATCAATAAAAAACGATCATCTCTCTCATAGGCAGGAAGACAAATTACATTAAGAGATCGCGTCAAACACATTGGTTGCTGTATCCGGTTTTTCGCAACCGGCCTCCCCAGAATTCCAGACTGATCAATGAATCCTGCACGTTCACGACTGACCCTGCGCCATACCATGATCCTGTTCATCAGCCTGATCATTATCATCGTGATCGGGTTTCTTCTCACGTTTACGTATATTCAGACACAAAACGATATGATCCGCCAGAACCAGTACCTGCAGGATTATTCTGAGATGAATCTGGCAGAATCACTTACTCTCGTGGACAGGGGACTTAAATTATTTGACGATACGCTGAATAAAGAGATGGAAGCCGCTTTTTTGGTTTTTATTGAGGCATACGAGAATTCTGGCGGCACTCCGGAACAATTAGACCTTCCTGCACTGCAGGACCAGATTTCCCAGGAATTTCAGGGGGAAATTGATCTCTATGTCATCAACGATACAGGAGTCATTATTGCATCAACCGTACCGGAAGTGCTGTATCTCGATTTTAAAAATTATCCTGATTTTTATAATTCAATCACCGAGATCCGGCAGGGAGATAGTTTTGCCGCAGACCGGGTGGTACGGTCGGTTGAGAACACGAGTTCGGGGGCTGTATCCGGTAAACTGAGAAAATTTGCCTTTATGCCTACCCCTGATCACATATACCTTCTTGAAATGGGTTTGGTGGCCGATAGTTTTGAGACCGAGAGATCCGGTCTGTCATACGTTGATGCGGGACGAAGAACCGCCGAACTCAATCCTAATATCATGAGTATCAGGATATTTGATATAAACCGGAATCTTTTGCTCGAACAGGGAGTCAATCCATTCAGTTCTGTAAACCGGATTCATCTTGACGAAGCATTTATTCAAAGGGCCAGTTTCAATGTTCCTGACCTCGTAAACGATACAGTTGTGAGATTCCTTTTTGTCGATCTCAAACGCGAATCTTCGGCTTCCGATATGAGCCTTGTTGCAGAGATAACCTACTCCAATGATCTCCTCAAAGAACGCCTGAACCAGATATTATTATTCTACCTTGCTATCGCCCTCATTACAATCGGAATGGGCATGGTACTCACCTACCATGTGACCCGCTACCTTACAACCCCCATCGGGGAAATTGTCGAAGATGTCGAGGAAATAGCCGGGGGTGAACTCGATCACACGATTCGAGGCATGCCAAATCCGGAGTTTCGCCGCCTGGAAAGCGCCATTAATATAATGATATCCAGGATCCGGGAAATCAGTGAGGAACTCGAGCGGGAAAAGGCAGAACTGCGTATTGCGGCTGACATCCAAAAGATATTCCTCCCCCGCTCCCTTCCACGCCTGAAAAACTTTGATATTGCAGCTGAAAATGTCCCGGCGAAGGAAGTAGGGGGAGATTTTTACGATTTCATTCCCCTGGAAGATTCTACTCTTGGTATTGTCATTGCTGACGTCGCGGGCAAGGGCATTCCGGCAGCCCTCTTCATGGCATTGTCGCGATCAATAGTCAGGGCCATTGCCACTGCTGATAATGATGTACGGGAGACAATTGAGGAATCGAATGATCTTATCACTGCCGATGCAGTGTCCGGCATGTTCGTCACCCTGTTCTATGGAGTGCTTGATGAGAATTCGAAAGTTCTCTCCTATGTGAATGCCGGGCACAACCCGCCTCTTCATTACCAGGTCCGGTCGCACCGTATTGTCCCCCTTATGCCGACAGGGATCGTACTGGGAGTTGAGCCTGATATGAAATACAGTGTAGGACAAGTGGAATTTCATACGGGAGACCTACTGGTGATGTATACAGACGGAGTCACCGAGGCCTTCAATGAAGAGGGAGAGCAATTTGGTGAGGACCGTCTCGTAGAGATCATCAGGGAGAACCAGCATCTGGATGCATGCATGATACTGGATTTGATCAGGGACGCTGTTGAAAGGTTCTGTGGGACATACCCCCAGTCTGATGATATCACACTGGTGGTGATCAAATCTCGCTTTCAGAACGGCTCCGGCCATCAGGATAGGGAATATCAGGCCTCAACAGGAATTAAATAATGCAAACCATGCATATCACGGGTGTTCAATGCGATTTCCGCTGTGTATTTTGTAGAGCAGTGCGACCAGTACTGCAAGAAATGCGGTAAAAAGTCCATATCCTCCACTATTGAGGGGAAAGACAGCAAGCGACATATTGATTGAGAAATGGACAAGAATAGCGGCGGCAATGCTCCCCATTGTCTTCATATAGAGAAAGAGAAGGAGAAACGAGAATACGACAGGTGTGGTAAAAAAGACCCAGAATCCGAGGGTCAAAATGCCCATAGCATTCTGGCCGGATCCGGGAATGTAGAAAAGGGGGATATGCCATATACCCCATATAAGCCCGGTCAGTGCTGCTGTAGTGAAGAAATTAAATCTTTGAATCATGGAATCCGTAAAAAAACCTCTCCAGCCAAGCTCCTCTGATACAGGACCAAGGAGGAGGATGAAAAACAGGATCGGTATGATATTCCAGGGCGAAACGGCCAGGACACTGAGCAGGACGGCCATTGGATTTCCCCATCCCAGGATTCCGCTCAAAGACCGGGAGATAAATACCATGAAAGGAATCACAACCATCACCGTTCCTAAAAGCGGCAGGCAGTTGTGTGGAACTATAATTATCCGACGGAAGAATGTTCTCTTTTCAAACGGACCGTAAAAGCAGAGAACCATGAGCACCCCGGATAGAGATGGCCCGAACACACCGGTCAGGTAGAGAATATTCGTCATGGCAAACGCAGTGGACGTTCCCTGAAAAATCGCAATAATCCAGAGGATCCAGGAGAAAGCAAAAGTACACATCAGAAATAATATGGTTACCCTGTCCCCTGACTGAAGCATAGTCTCCATTCAAAAGATATAGGCCATCTCCGGGATATGAGTATCGCCTGGACGTGTTTTCCCCTGATCGTATCTACTGGTCAGGTCCAGGCCTTCATTCTTTTTTCTTTTTGAGCACTTCTTTTAAAAAGAAAAAATCCTGCTTGAGATCTTCCCTGGTGTTGGGGTTATGCGTCACCACAGCAGGATGGTATACAGGGACAATATAGAGTGTATCGTCCTCGAATCCGGCTGAATATTCATTTCTTCTTGCGAGTTTGAGCGAAGTGAACGGAAGATCAAAAAATTCAAGAATGACAGACGTGGCAAACCTTCCCATCGGAACAATTATTTGAGGTTTAATCTGCATTATCTGGCGGAACAGGAAGGATTTGCAGGCCAGGATTTCCTCTTTCCTTGGATCGCGATTATCGGGCGGTCGGCATTTCACCACGCTTGTAATAAATACCTGATCGCGTTTTATATCGATACCTTCCAAAAGATCGGTCAGGATCTTCCCTGCCCTCCCGACGAAGGGGCTGCCCTTCTCGTCTTCAGCCTTTCCCGGTGCTTCACCTATGAACATTAACCGAGCAGGTGCTGGTCCTTCACCAGGTACAGTGCAGATTCGTGATCGATGCAGAACGCACCTTGTACAGACCGCGATCTCTGCCGCCAACTCCTTCATCTTTCCAGATTTGGCGTCATCTATACCATTATCCAACAATTGCTCTTCCCACCCAGAGTAAACCCAGTGATACAGGCATCAGGATATCGTAGGCCACCACCGCACCCGTATTATATTCCGCGACATTGCCGTGGTTTTTCATCTCGAATATATGACCTGTTCCCGCTCCAATCAGAAAAATACCAGCTATGATAATTGTTGCAAGCCAGAACCCGTCACGGATGGCGAAACAGCATATCCCGGCCACTCCGTAACCCAGGTTCGCGAAGGCCACTTCGCGCTGGAACGGGTTGCCGGAAGGCCAACCGATCTTTTCTGCAACCTCATCCGCACGGAAGAAATGTCCCATAAATGCAATGATTCCCGCTACCCCAATACCGATAACCAGACCCCAGAGGAGGAGTGAATCGATTACAGGAGCGGGAGCGAGTGGGAAGCCCTGTATTGCCAGATCTGCCACTGTGGCAATAATAATAAGGACCAGATACCATATCCATAGGGCAAACTTCATAACTCAACTTAGATATTGAGCGATTTTATCCTTTTCATTACCTGATATGATTCCCGGCGGACGAAGATATCCGGGGCTGATTCAGCCGTTTATGTACCAATTAAGTGGGATTCTGGGTTGCAGCGAAGCAGTGATCTTTGGGTTAAACAAATCCTTAAAATAGTACAATGGATGAAGAATTCGTGGGCGATTCAATCTTCCAGTATACAGAAGTTCCGCAAATCAATTTCAGGTGCTTTCAGGCTGGATTCCCAGGTATCCAGTTTAAAGGGTTTTCCTCCCTTCATTACCGAAAGTGTACAAATTGTATCTATTGATTTGCATGAGATTGGGATTATCGTTTTATCCTCGATTCTGAAGGCGGGATCCTTTCACTTAATATTCTCTGCGAATCTTATTGCGAATAGTAATAATGCCATCTCAGATTTTATGGCGTTCAATCCATCTTCCATCCGATGTATCAGGAACTATCATCCTTGTTCAAATATATATTAAATTCAGGGCATACCAATGGAGCGTCGTCAGTATGAGAAGCCGTTGAAAGTTGCCGTAGTTGTAACGCTGTTCTTCTGCGGGGTGGAATTCGCGGGAGGAGTTATATCAGGTTCGCTTTCATTGATCAGCGATGGCGGGCACATGCTGGTTGACGCGTTCGCTCTCATTCTCTCTCTTGGTGCCATGATAGTCGCCCGCAAGCTTCCCACCATGGACCGGACATTCGGATATCACCGGGTTGAAATTATGGCTGCTCTTGCGAACAGCATAGTTCTCATCCTTTTATCTGCAGTAATTACATGGGAAGCGCTGGAACGTCTTGCAAACCCTCGGCCTGTATCCGTATCACTGATGTTCTTCGTCGCGCTCATCGGGCTTGCTGCCAATATTTTCATTGCATTCCTGCTCCATGGAAGCCACGATTTGAATGTGAAGAGTGCGTTCCTGCATGTGATCGGAGATGCACTGTCTTCAGTTGCTGTTGTCGGTGCAGCTGTCTGGATCACTCTTACCGGACAGACATTTATGGACCCGGTTTTATCCATTGTGATTGTTGCAGTAATTCTGGTCTCTGCATTCCGCATTCTTCGCGAAACATTGACAATCCTCCTCCAGTTTACACCGAAAGATACGAATCCTGAAGAAGTGATTGCAGACATCCTGTCAGTCGAAGGGGTGGAGGGAGTCCATAACGTACACCTGTGGAGCCTTTGCTCACACATCAATATAATCGATGCACACGTGTTTAGCAGCGAACGGAGGCCGGAGGTCATTGAAAGGATGAAGGGCGAGATCAAGTCCAGGCTTGCAAAGTATGACATCAAACACTCTACTCTTGAATTTGAATGCACCGAATGCGAAGATCGCAGCCTGGTCAGGGAAATTGTAGCCTGATACCCCAAAATTGAATATAGGAATTGAAAAAAGTCGCGACTGTCGCGTGTTCACCCAAAGACTGCCGTTCCTGGAAGATACTTTTCTTTATATAATTTCACGTTCACGACAGTATATGGAACAATTAGGAGGTCCGCCCCGGCAGGAATTTTTTTCATGGCATTAAAAGGGAAGGAACATACAAATATCTCCATAGCGGCTTTTGAACCCGCAATTCATTGCTTTTTCCGAGACATCCCCATCTCACTTCTTCTAGCGAATCAGGGTTATGGCTGCCGAATCATGCCGGCGGCGATATGGCGTAAGAATGCCCATAAAGCATCTCCATCTGATAAATTGGGGGGATAGCCCCTGGACCTCCGAACCGTACGACATATTCTCCGGGTTGAAGGGCTTATTCCTTTCACCGGATGCGCTATCCTGATCGGGTTTGCAGTAATATTATGGGAAGTCGGCTTTCCAGGTGCTGAGTGGGCCCTGTTCGCAGTTGCAGTCCTTGCCGCATCCCTGGTCCACATCGATGCTCACATCTGGAACGACATCACGGACTACGATATTGACCGGAGGGAGAAGAGTATTGATACCGGTCGCGACCGACCCCTGGTATCCGGGTGGGCAACGGTTGCCGAATATAAGAAGATGTCTGCGGTCATCACGGTCGTCGCAGTCGTTCTTGCCGCATACCTGACCGTATATCGACCATTTATTCCATTGCTTTTTTTACTGGGATTTCTCTTCGATTACGGGTACAACCATCCCAGAATCGCACTGGGCCACCTGCCGTTTACGGAATGGTATATTTTTCCATGGCTGGTAGTGGCGGTTACCGTCACTGTGGTCTATGCGGCCACAAATATTCTCTCGCTGCTTGCGTTCATCCTGTCGCTGATACACGGTATGACAGTGACCTGTTTCGGTGTATCGATGATGAGACGGGACTCAAATTCAGATCGAATCGGAGGTAAATATACTTCATCGGTGCAATACCCATCAGTGCCGCATTCCACGATTTACGGAATTGCAACGATGCTCATCACTGTCGTGATGATCTATCCGCTGACATTGATCCTGGGCAGCTTTGAGCTGGCATATATGCTCGGACTGACTTCGGTCATATTCGCCGCGATCAATACGATCCTGGGAGCAAAGATCGATCAGCTCTGCACAAGGGCATTTTACTCGGTCTTCCCGGACTTCGAGGCCAAAGCCAATACACTGATGATGCAGCAGGTCGGAGCGTCCCTGGTACATGCAGTGGCGATAACGGCAGTTATGCTGATATATGGAGGTATTTTATGAATGTCGCGATAGCAGGAGCCGGGATTGCCGGAGGATATCTTGCCCGGCTCCTGGAAAAGAAGGGGATTATTCCTGATCTCTATGATGGCGTGAACCACGGAACAACCTGCAGGTGCCGATCATGCGGATGGGGTGCGCCGGAAAGTGTGGAGAAGTATCTTGCCCTGGCTGATCTTGATCTGGCCGACTATCTCATGGAAACCATGGCTCACATGAATTTTGACGGTATTGTGGCGAAAACGCCGTTGTGCACCGTTAACAAACCCCGTCTTCTGCAAGATCTCACGAATGGCCTCAAACTATATGACAGGCAATTGTTGCTGCAGGATGCCGACGATTATGACGTAGTGGTGGATGCTACCGGGATCACACGGGCCCTCCTGCCGCCCTGCAAATCTGATCTGACCCTTCCAACTCTCCAGTACCGTGTAAAGGTGGACCCGCATAGCAATGACCAGCTGGAGCCGGGAGTCTATGGCAATCAGATACCCGGCCTCGGCTACGTGTGGGTCTTCCCCCTTACCGGACGCCAGTACCATATCGGCGTAGGCGGGATCGGCCTCGATCGGCACGATGATATCATGGAACGGTTTTTCCTTGATATGTCCGACCGGTTTACTATCACGCCGTTATGTTCCTGCACAGGACAAGTCAGGGTGGCCTCCCCGCATTATTCCACGCCTTTCTCCACCTACAGGACCCGGGTGGACGGAACGAAACAACCCATCATCGGCGTCGGTGAATCAATCGGTACTGTCTCCCCGTTCACAGGGGAAGGAATCATCTACTCCCTGCAGTGCACAAAGATTCTCACCGATACCTGGCCGGATGAGAAGGTATATGCCTCAAAAGTCCTGGCCACGTTTGGATGGATGAAAAAAGAACGCGAAACACTCGATTACCTGCTATTCGAGGGGCGCATCAAAGGGCCGCGGATGAGGGACCGATGGCGGTTTTTCCGTAATGCACAGCGTTCAGGCATCGATCTCCCGATAGTGGAGGCGTTCAGGCGTATGGGAAGCCTTTCGAGATGGGTGGAAGAGTGATAGGTGCAGGTATATTGAATATGCCCCGGTTCCGATATCTCGGATTCCACTTACGGTGATTCCGCCATAACATAATTGCCGTTCTTGCAGCAGGCAAATCAACTTCGCCCCTGTCATTAAAAAAATATGAGAAACTTGGCTTTTTGATGGGGAAGTTATGGTAATCCCGGCTTCTCATCCCGGGAAATATCACTGGCATCCTCGCGTTTCCCATCCCGCAACTTGATTATCCGCTCAAAATACTCCTGGTGCCAGTCCTCGTGGGAGACCATCACTATGGTCTGGTTCATCTCCTGATTAATATCGGCGAAGAGATCGAGGATAACTCGTGAGTTTTCCGTATCCAGGTTGGCACAGGGCTCATCGGCAAAGAGTATGGTGGGTTTGCCGGCAATTGCCCTTGCAATGGCCACCCGCTGCTGCTCACCGCCCGAGAGCTCGTTCTGCAAGTGACCTGTCCGTTCCCCGAGGCCGATGATCTCGAGGATCTTCATGACCTGCTCGTGCGAACGGTTCCGCGGCTCATCCCGGACCATGAAGGGCAGGATTACATTCTCATATACAGTAAGCTCCGGGACAAGGGCATATTCCTGAAAGACGTAGCCAAGGCGCTGCAGCCGGAAGTCAGCCCGCTGGTCTTTGGTAAGAGTCCCGGTATCAATACCGTCGATTATTATCTCACCCGATGTTGGATAGTCAAGGAGACCGAGGAGATGCATCAGAGTAGACTTGCCGCTCCCGCTCGGCCCCACAACGCCGACAAACTCCCCTTTCCGGATCCTGATGGAGACCCCGTTCAGGGCATTCACCTTTACCTTGCCCATCGTATATATCCGATACAGGTCACGTGCCTCAATCATTTTCAGGCCCTCATGGATTCCAGTATCTCATTCTGTGTTATCCGCCAGGCCGGGATAAATCCTGCAATGGCAGAGGTAACAAAGAGGATGAGTGCATTGATGCCGATTTCTGCGGGGATAATATAGGGGGAAATATTCCCTTCCGGAAACTCGATTGGGAATGCGGTGAAGTAGGCGGTGAGCCCGAGCACAACCAAAGTCCCGAAAATAATCCCGAGAATGGAGAGGATCAGGACCTGGAACAGGTAACTGTTCACGATGATGTCCCTCTTGATCCCGATGGCCATCAGGATCCCGATCTGCCTGCGCGAGTTTAAGGTCTTGATCATGATGACTACAAAGAGCACGACAGCAGCTATCACCAGGCTTACGATGATGGTGATGTTGTTGAGGATGGCATAGCTCTCCACCGCCCTCTGGTAGGCATTACCCAGAAACTCAAGCCAGGTCTTGACATCTTCCTGAACCCCGTTTCTTAGCAGGTTTTTCTTGACAGTATTGTCATCATAACCGGGATCGGTCTTGACCAGAACCGATGTTGCCTGGTCAATCGGCATCCCGGCGACTAGTTCCGCCTCGTCCCAGGTGGTGAAGACAAGGTAGTCCACATTGAAGGAATACGTCCTGAAAATACCCTTTACCCGGTACTCCCTGACCACTCCATTTGTGTATTCGGCGGTGATGGAATCACCGACCCGGATACCCCCGAGAGATGGCAGGAAGTCTTCACTCTCGTCCTTGTTCCCGGCAACATAGTACCCGATAATAATCTCTCCCGTGTCACCGTCCCCGAGGTAGTCCCCCTCAATCATATACTGATACACTTTGGTCACCAGTACCTCGTCACGCGGCCGTATCCCTTCCATGGCCATGGAGAGGGCTTTTCCCCTGTGGGAGAGAACCGCACCCGCCGCAATGTGGGGTGCAGCCCGCCTGACCCCCGGGACCCGGTTCACCTTATCAAGGAGAGCCGAGAGATCCTCGATGTATAGATTATCCAATTTCGGCTCGATGATGATATCTGAGGTATATGTTTCCACCGATTGCCTCTCGTAGTTCTGGATCGCCCCCGTGATGATGGAGGGCATGAATATCATATTGGTAAAAACCATGCCCACGATGATGACAGTCAGCACAAGGCTTCCGATATTTCCCCGCTGGAGCGATCTCACCGCAAGGAAGAGAGAAACTTTCAGCCTGTTCAGCATTCAGGGAGCCTCATGCTTTTTCTTCCACCACCGGTACCCGAACCAGCCGCCGACGGCCAGGAGAATCAGCACAACAACGGCAATCCAGGTCCCGTCTTTCCCGTACACCGTAAGTGTGAGCGGCCGTGTTACAGTCTTCGTGCCCCAATCATCCGTGTAGGTGATAGTGACCAGGTATTGATACGTGCCCGCACCTTCCGCGTCCAGGGTGAAGACGGAAGGGGCATCGTTTCCCGGCTTGATCTTCCCTATGAATGCTTCCCCGGTCCCGGTGAACGGGAGATCAATGACCGCACTCACCGATTTCGCCTCCCCCGTCCCTGTATTCTCGACCCGGATTGTGAGGTCAAAGGGATCACCCGCATTCACCCTGACAGGTGAAGTCTCAAGTGCCGTGATTCCGAGCTCTGCCTCACCGCGGATATCAAGGGCTACCGATTCGTTCTGGACAGCAGTGGATCCATCAAGAAGATTGTAGCTGATCAGCAGGGGAACCTCGGTAAGTCCTCCCGCTGCGTTCTTATCGATAACGAACGAGAGATTGACCGCCCGGGATTCCCCGGGGTCAAGGTAATCGATGAGGAATGTGGATGATCCGGCCGTGGTTACAGGGAGTCCGGTGGTCACGATGTTAAGGCGGAGGTTATCGGCCCTGACCTGGCCGCCGTTATGCACCTCGATTGTTCCATCCACCGTAGTCCCCGGTTTTACCATTATCGGAAAATTTTTCTGGAGGATGATGGAGGGAGAACGCATCACTGCAAGCTGCGTATTGACATTGACGGGGACAGGATACCGAACACTCTGGCCTCCCCGTATCCGAATCAGGACTTCCGGGAAATATAAGTCGCTTTTATACGGGGCCTCGATCAGGAAAGTCAGGGGGATCATCTGGTCCGGCCCAATATAACCCTCGAACTGTCCGTTCCCACCTTTAACTTTGATATCTTTATCAGCTAATACCACGCTGTCCACGTAAGGAATAATTACATTGGTCGTCGCAGACGACGCGGTAAAGCCGGAGTCGGGATAGCTCACCGTCGAGGTCTGGGAGCCTGCAACGGCGCTCCGGATAGTCACGGTCACGGTTCCCAGCTCCCCGGGCATCAATACAGCAGGATTTACCGTGTAGGTGTCAACGACCACCGAATAAACCTGTGCTGAAACGGGAGCTGCACTGCAGAGGATGATGAGAAGACTGCAGAGAGCCAGGAGAGGAATATACCCTTTCATACAATAATCACCTGTAACGGGAACGAACAGGACGGGATCTCATACTTGCCGCCATTTAGTAATACTGGTTGATAGAGTATATAATCGCAACGACGATTATACGCCTGATTCTACCGTTTATTCCAGACTCGATTTTGATGAGGAAAGCCCGTGGCAACTGAACCATTGCAGGAGAGATAGTGATCTGTGGGGAGTATGAAGGTAATATATTGTATTAATTTTGAAATAAGGAGTGCCTCAGCCCGGAGGCAGGACGGGGGGGTCTAATTCCGGAGATAAAACCATCGCTATTCGATTAGCGAATGTATATAATTCTAAAACTATTTTTGGTAGGTTTGGTGATGGACATCATGCTGCGATATATAAGTTGTTCCGAGCCAGTACGCACCATCCGGAACAAGGATCTCAAAACAGGCTTCCGCTCCTTCATTCCCAACCTCTCGTATGGAGATCCCACAAGAAATCTCCATTTCGTTTCGCTTTGAGCAAGCGATCCGCGCTCGGCAACAATGGTATTCGTAGAATAAATTCTCCAGAGCCCGTTTGCCAGGAGATTGCTCAGGGTCGTGACAAGGGCCGGGTTTTGGATATCATTTCCCTGTTTGAAGGCAAACGTAACGCTTCCATAGAGTTTTTCCTCCCAGA
>DATKYO010000119.1:0-3559 GCA_035528475.1 Methanoregulaceae archaeon
AGGCTGTGCAGCAGATCGGGGATTCACTCATCAACCAGGGTGCCGTACGGATACTCTAAAAACCTTCTTTATTCAGTGGATCCAGAATCCCGCGGTGAAGGCCGGGCTTCCGTTTCGCCAGAAAAAGGGATGTTCATATGGGGAGGCAAATGGGGCTCCTTTTTACATACTCCCTGAAATGACCCTGTCAGTCTTTGTTCCCTGCTGTACCTGGGGATGGTCTCTTAACCGTGGTGTCCCCCGCTTTCCCGCATCCCTTCCTTTGATACGGGAGCGAGTACCGGTAGCTCATGATAAATCCGATCACCAGTGAAATAGCCATTGCCGGGATGAGTTCCTGTTGAAAGACAATCGCGATGATCAGGGCGATGGCGATCGGACTCCGGAGCAGCGAGACGCTGACAGCGGCTATCACACAGACGATGCATACGGCAAGCGGGATGAAGGGAAAGAGCCGGAATACCAGGATGCCAATGGTTCCTCCGATGAAGAAGCTCGGGAAAATATATCCCCCTGCAAAGCCGGTGGATAAGGAGAAAGTCACCAGCAGGATTTTTACCACGATAAGGAGGAGCAGGAGTCCAAGGCTGATCTCAAGATAGCTGTCAATGAGGATCTGGAGCTGGTCACTGCCCATAAAGAGGGTCAGGGGAAGGAGGATCCCGGTTATCCCGAGACCGAGACCCCCGACCAGGCCGAGAAGTATCGGCCGGTTCTCCAGGGGCTCAAAGATTTCCCGCATTTTATGGTACAGGATGATAAAAAAAATACCGGCTGCTCCGCCAACAAGCCCGAGAACGACTGCATAAAGAAGATCGATGTCGCGGAAACCTTCGTATGCAGGGAGCGAAAACATGGTGCCGATAAAGGAGCCCGAGATCAGGAAATACGTGGCAAATCCAGTGGTGGCGGCAACGATGGACGGGAGCACTGCTTTCCAGGACATGGTACCCTTCTCAAGGGTCATCTCGATAAAGAGGAGGGCCCCGGCAAACGGTGACGACAGGAATGCGCCGAAGAAACCGCTGATACCGGCGAGGGAGGAGAGGGCGACTGCCGGGGGCGGCAGCCGGACTTTCTCGGCGACAGCGGTCCCGACAGCACCGGTTGAGACGGTGAGCGGGCCTTCCGGGCCGAGTGGGGCCCCGCAGACCAGCGAGACCAGTCCACGGATAAAGAGCTCAAGCCCTCTTTTCATGGCAAACCTTCCCGTTTTATTGAATTCAATGAGATCCTCGGCCATGATAGCGATGTCGCCCTTGAAATAGTGCCGTATAACCCCTACACCAAGTCCTCCGAGGATACAGATGAGCATGATCCAGGGGTTGAAGACCGGTGACAGTGAATCGGCATAAATCCCTTTCCAGATAAGATTTGTAAAAGCGTTCTGCAGGAAAAAGAAGAGGATCATGATGAGGGCGCTAATGACACCGATTCCGGAAACAAAGAGGAGGAGCAGGTAGAATTTCCCGGTTATCTGGAACTCTGCGGGTAGATCCTGATTGGAACTGCTCATATCATTCGGCATTCTCAATCTCCTTACAAAGGATAAAATCCGGAGAGTATTAATGATCACCGCTTTCTTCTACGCTTCCCTGTTCCCGGCAGGGACGGAAACCTGGTGATCTTTTTTTTCGAAGGGCCAGATCGCTCTCCCGCAGTCCTGATGTGGTTGCCCTTTTTTATGCGCTTTTTTACCCACTATATAAAATTGACAATTCTAATGGCTCTTTTCGGGATAAAAGATAAAATCATTAAGATTTAAGAATCGATGAGGGTTGTGGCGAAAAGAAAGGAAAAGCGGGATTGCCTCTGGCATGCAGGGTATACGGCCCTGAAGTTCCTCCACAAGAGGGTTTATACTTGCCGATAAAGTACATGTACGCCAAACCCGGTGGAGACTTGTGCGTACTATTTCTCTTCTTTATGTAGATGATGAACCTTCATTCCTGAACATATTCAAGTTATATCTGGAAAGGTCGGGCAAAATCAGGGTTGCCACTGCAGGGTCCGCGAAAGAGGGGATCCGGGCGCTTGAGGATTCTCACTGTGACATTATCGTTTCAGATTACCAGATGCCGGTGATGGACGGCCTCCAATTTCTCAAATATGTGAGGGAGCGCTACGACGATCTCCCTTTCATCATATTTACCGGAAGGGGAAGGGAAGAAGTAGTGATCGAGGCCCTGAACAGCGGGGCGGATTTCTACCTGCAGAAGGGAGGCGATCCGAAATCCCAGTTCCTGGAGCTTGAGCATAAGATTCTCCAGGCATTTCGGAGGAAGACTGCGGAGGAGGCCCTGGCAAGGGGCGAGGTGAAGTACCGGACCCTTGTGGAGGACGCTGTTGCGGGAATTGCCACCACCGATGTGGTCGGGAGGCTCTCCTATGTGAACCAGGCATTGTGTAGTATGCTGGGCAAGAGCAGGGAAGAGATTTTAGGTGCTCATTTCAGTGAACTTCTCCATCCTGACGATGCTTCGCGCATCCGCGATATGTTCAGCGCGGCTGGGACGGAAACATCGCAAAATGAACTTAAAATCGAATTCCGGGCACTGCATAAAGACGGCTACGTGGTGTACATGTTCTCCCATCCCCGGGTGCTCAGATACCGGGGTGAAATCATCGGATTTTCCGCGGTAATCCTGGATATTTCCGAACGGAAGCACGCCGAAGAGGAGATCAGGGGATCATACGAGCAGCTAGCTGCTGCTGAAGAAGTGCTCAAGAGGCAGTACATGGAGCTCCAGGAACAAAAGGATCTTCTCCAGAAGAGTGAGTCGTTCTTTTCGAATATATTCTCCAGTATCCAGGATGGGATCTGTATCCTTGACCGCGACATGACAATTCTCCGGGTAAACATGATAATGGAGCAGTGGTACTCCCATGCAGCACCCCTGGTGGGAAAGAAATGCTATGAGGTATATCAGGGTTGTTCCTCACCCTGCAGTAACTGCCCTGCCAGAATCACGCTGGAAAGCGGGAAACCTGCCAAAGAAGTTGTCCCGATGATGAAGGATGGAGTGTTAACCGGCTGGATCGAGCTCTATAGTTACCCGCTAATAGAACAGGAATCAGGGGAGATGGAGGGAATTGTGTCATATGTCCGGAATATTACTGAACAGAAGATGTTCGAGGATGCCCTTCGCGACAGTGAAATGATGTTCCGGACGGTAGTAAATGCGGCGAAGGACTCTATATTTATTAAGGATTCCAGAATGCGTTATTCATTTGTCAACCTGGCTACTGTACGCCTGTTTTCAAAACCCTTAGGGGAGATCCTTGGAAAAACCGACGAGGAACTATTCGGCCCGCAATTGGCGGGGCCTATCATAGAGATCGATCGCCGGGTGCTTGCCGGGGAGAGGGTGGAAGAAGAGAATATCAAACCGCCCCTGGACCCGACCAGGACATTTCACATGATCAAGACGCCCATCCGGAATGGAGAAGGCGTCATTGTGGCCCTCGCAGGGATTGCAAGGGACATAACTGCCCGGATGGCTGCCGGAAACAAAGGGCAATCATGACTGGAGACGGTGCGTCCACGTAAAAAACGCTA
>DATKYO010000120.1:0-39172 GCA_035528475.1 Methanoregulaceae archaeon
CAACCACTGCTCCAACGACATCTCCAACAACCACAGTGCCCACCACGTCTCCGACAACCACTGCTCCAACGACATCCCCGACGACCACCATTCCTACAACCACAGCGACGCCTACCCCGACACCCACCACCATTCCCGAGCTGCCGCACAGTTTCTATGGGACTGTGATGCTTGCAGGTGATGTCCCGGCTCCTGCCGGCACCTCTATTAAGGCCAGGGCAGATGACGACAGCTGGCCCACTGACACAAATCCCATATCTGTCAGCACCCCTGGCATATATGGCGGGGCAGGGACCCATGACCTGAAGCTTGAGGTTACGGGCTGGATGGAGAACAACGCCTCTATCGAATTCTACGTGGGCGGCATCCGGGCAGAGGTCTATGATGTGAATGCCAGCAGCGGGTGGCTCGATTCCTACCCGTTCAAGGCCGGAGCGAGCACCGAACTGAACCTGCGGACCAATATGACTATCCCGGCAGTTGACTTCGCAGCCAGCTCGACCACGGGATATGAACCCCTCTGGGTCCAGTTCTTTGACACAACTGAGGGGTACCCGACATCCTGGCACTGGGAATTCGGTGACGGGGATACGTCTAATCTACAGAATCCGTCACATCGCTATTTCAACGGGATATATAACGTCAACCTGACAGCAACCAATGCAGCGGGGTCAGGTACACTTACCAAGGTGAATTATATCACCGTCTCCCGTAGCAGCAGTGGTGGCGGCGGCGGTGGCGGCGGCGGTGGCGGCGGCTTCTATGCGCCTGCAGTCGCCACAACGAGTCCGACGGCTACTCCTACTCCCACCCGGACAGGATCGGTGTCCGGAACCACACTACCGCTGGACTCTTCCCTGGCACTCTCACAGTCGGTAGTCATTGTCGCAGAGGATAACATGGGGTCAGTCTCAATGCCGTCTGGCATGAGGCCTTCAGACTCTTCTGGCGAGCCGCTGCTCTCGGTCTCCATTCACAGGATTTCAGATTCAAGCCTCCCGCCCGTTCCCCAGGGAGCTGGGTATTCATATGCAGGCTTTGCGTATGATATCACTCCTGATGGTGCCACCTTTGATCCCTTCTTTACTTTCAGCCTGAATATTCCTGAAAACGAATGGACAGTGCTTCAGGGGCGGGAATTGTCCATCAAGTGGTATAACCCCTCGACAGGAGCATGGGAAGACATCCCCACCACCGTGAATGAAGGGACGCGAACCATAAGTGCAAAGGTCACCCACACCAGTATCTTTGCCCTATTTACCGTCTCCCCGCCCCCTACCACATCAACCCAGACTCAGGTTACGGAGACCCCAACGACAGCCACACCAGGTACCGGTCTTTCAATGGATCTTATCATCCGCATCGCAATAATGGTAATAATCGTTATTGCCGTTGTGTTCGTGGCCCTGTATTTCTTCCGCCGGAAAAAACCGCCGGTTGAAGATGAACCGCCGGACTGGGAAATAAAGGGTCTGCAATAATTTCAGTTCCTCTTTTTTTCGGAAGACGATAGATTAATGTATTTTTGCGCATTAGGACGACTATTCAAGCATGATCTTTGCAGACCTGCGATAGAAACGAAAAATCAGGGTTCTGCTCGGGAGAGAGGTATGATATCATATTTGAGTCTTGCACAATGGGTCCCGTATGTGGCAGGGGCAGGGATTGGCCTGCTGATCTGCCTTGCATTTATTCTTTCTGACCGGCCAATCGGATGTTCGACTGCGTATGTGATGGCCGGTGGCCTGATAGAGAGGGCCTTGAGAGGAGATCGGGTGAACAAAATGGAATATTACAGGAAATTTGTTCCGGCGGTGGGCTGGCAGTTTATGATCGTGCCCGGCATTGTCATCGGTGCGTTTATTTCTTCTTATCTTACCGGGACATTTTCATTCGACCTTGTCCCTCCTCTCTGGGCAGACACATTTGGTGAGACGCCCCTCTTTCGTATCCTGGTGGCCCTTGCGGGAGGAACTCTGCTTGGCATCGGCTCAAGGTGGGCAGGCGGGTGTACCAGCGGGCACGGGCTCAGCGGCTCACTCCAGCTCTCGCTAGGAAGTATCATCTCTGCCATCTGTTTCTTTGCAGGGGGAATTGTAACCGCGATGCTTCTTTTCCATGGTGTGTAGGAAGTGGGGTGGCGATATGGAACTTGCATTAATTCATAAAAATGAGGGAGGGCAGGCTTTTCTTGGCCTTATTTTTGGAATTATATTCGGATTCCTGCTTCAAATAGGAGGAGTGACCAGATATGATGTAATAATGGGTCAGCTCCTCCTCACCGATTTTACCGTGGCAAAGGTGATGCTATCCGCGGTGGCCGTAGGGATGGCAGGATTTCATCTCCTGAAACGATACGGACTTGCAAGACCGCATATCAAAGATGCAAGTCTCGGTGCGAATCTTGTAGGAGGATTGATCTTCGGAGTCGGATTCGCCCTGCTTGGCTATTGTCCGGGCACGGTGGCAGGAGCAGTAGGACAAGGATCCCTGGATGCGCTTATCGGAGGCGTGACCGGTCTGTTAATCGGTGCCGCGATATTTGCCCGGGCATACCCGTCGCTCTCGGGAAGTATCCTCAACAAGGGTGAATTTCAACATAAAACACTCACGGAACTTCTTCATGTAAAAGAATGGACAATGGTTGTATTGATGGAGATTTTTATCTTCGCCGTATTGGCGGCACTCTTCGTTGCCGGCCTGTAACTTTCTTATGCAATTACTCCCCGGCTTCCCTGCCCGTATAATAATAATATTCACCACTGGATTTCTGTTCCCGATCAAGGTAGGAATCAGGCTTGTTAATCCTGGGCCGGCCGGTCTGGTCCCTCCTGAATGTGACTCCCAGACTGGAAAGGAACCTGTTCATTCCCTCCCGCATATTAAATGGGCCCGTGGCTCTCCCCTCAATGCCCGGCTGTCCGTCAAATACTAAAACCCGTTCGCTGATCATGTCGATTAAGTATATATCGTGGTCAATCACGAGAATGGCCGCATCTTTGCCGTCCACATGATGCCTGAACATACGGGTGATCTTGACCCTCTGTTCTACGTCGAGATGGGCGCTGGGTTCGTCAAGGATGTACAGGTCCGCAGGGCGGGAGAGGCAGGCAGCTATCGCCACACGCTGGAGTTCCCCGCCGCTCAGGGTGTCAATCGGAGATTGCAGGATTGGGGAGAGAGAAAGTGGCTCAATGATGTCGTGCTGGAACATCGAGGTCTGGAATGCCGTCGTGCAGCCCCGGAGATAGAATTCTACCGTATCCGAAGATGTCGCCTTGATGTACTGGGGTTTATATGATATCCTGGCTTCCATTTCAGCCGGCCCACCATCCGGGATCTCTGCCGCTGCAAGCAGGCGTGCGAATGTAGTCTTTCCTATCCCGTTGGCCCCGACAACCCCGAGAACCTCTCCGGCCCTGACTTGGCCAGCGCTGACTTCCAGCCTGAATTTATCATAGGTCTTTGTCATATCGGGGTATTCCAGCAAGGTCGCCTTTTCTGCACCCTCATCATGAGCCCTCTTCTCAAACACAACCTGGTAATCCCTGAAACGAACATTTTCTTCGGGGAGATACCCTTCGAGATACTGGTTGATCCCAATCCTCACCCCTTTTGGTTGAGTGATCACACCGAAGACCGCAGGCTTTCCATAAGCGATGTGAACCGTATCTGCCAGCATATCGAGAATAGCAAGGTCATGTTCCACAATTACGATGGGCCTCGATACCGCAAGGTCACGGATAAGCCTTGCTGCGGCCATTCGCTGGTATATATCGAGAAAAGGCGTTATTTCATCCAAAAAATAAAAATCTGCATTTCTGGCCAGGCAGCCAACGATCGCGACTCTCTGCAGTTCTCCTCCTGAAAGCGTGGAAATGTCGTTATTGAGGATTGGATCAAGGTTCATTGCCTTGACAAGTTCCGCAAGATTCCCGCGCTCTTCTGTCTTTTCCAGCAGATCAGCCGGTGTCCCGGTAAAAATCCTTGGTATGTAATCGATATACTGGGGCTTAATGGCCACTTTCAGCTTTTTCTGCGAAATAGTAAGTAAATATTCGAATAGTTCGGTCCCGGCGTATTTTTTTAGGATTTCTTCCCATCCCGATTCCTTTTCGGATTCACCAAGGTTTGGCTTGAGCTGGCCTGATAAAATGTTCACTGCAGTACTCTTCCCGATACCGTTTGCCCCAAGGATTCCTGTGACTTTTCCCTCAACAGGGATAGGAAGGCCATACAGGGCAAACCCGTTTACTCCGTAGCGATGGGTTGGATGCTCAAGCTCCTGGGGGAGGGTGACAATATCTATCGCTTCAAAGGGACATTTTTTAATGCATATCCCGCAGCCGACACAGAGTTCTTCTGAAATAACGGCTTTGCCGTCCTCCCCGAGGATAACTGTTTCATCACCCGTGCGGACCCGGGGGCAGTATATAATGCACTCGGTACCGCATTTCTTTGAATGACAGCGGTCCTTATGAACAACGGCGATACGCATGGCTCCTCACTGGGCCGAGCTCGTAAGGAAAATGGTCCAGACAATAAACCAGAAAGCAAAGACCATGAAACCCTGAAAAAGCCAGTCTTTTTTTCCCATCTTCGAGGGGTCCAGCTTCAGCAGCATGAATATATGCTTCTGGACAACAACCGCGGCCAGCATAATCATCAGGGCAAGCAGTGTATAGCTCTGAAAACCCAGAATATTTGAAGTATCCACTACAAGATAGGAGATAATCCCGGCAACAACACCCAGCAGGCAGGCAATAACCGTTCTTTTTATTCGTATGATATGTTCATGCCTCTTCTCCTCAGGAGTAAGTTTCCTAGGGAGATCCTGCTTCTCCTCACGCGTCTCGGCACTCATCTTGACACCAGTAGTCCTATTTTTTAGTCCTGAACCCATATGTAATTTGGTATAGGTATGGCAACGACACAGGGAATGAGCGGTGTAGATATCAGGGCTGCCGTCACAGAATGGAGAGGGTGTATCCCACTATGGGTCGATAAAGTGTACCAGTTCACCCCGAAGGGTGTGGTATTCAGACTCAATGGAGAGGAGCATGCCCGGTATCATTTACTGATTGAGGCTGGAAAACGCGCCCATTTCAGTTCCAGACTTCCATCCCCGCCAAAAATGCCCCCCTCTTTTGCCATGCTGCTTCGAAAATATCTTTCAGGGGGCAAAGTACTTGATATCAGGCAGGCCGGAATACAACGAATAGTCACCATTGATATCGGAAAAAGAGACCTGACCTATCACCTGATCCTGGAACTCTTTGATGACGGGAATATTGTCCTCTGCGATGAGAATTTTACCATAATAAAGCCGCTTATTCACCACAGGTTCAAGGATCGTGAGGTGGTTCCGGGGGTTGTCTACGTGTATCCTCAGGGTGATCCCACTACATGGAGCAGGGAGAAATTCGGGGAATTCCTGAAGCACGAGGAACGTGATATCGTTCGAACGCTGGCTGTTGGGACCATGCTGGGGGGAGTGTATGCAGAATATGTGTGCCAAATGACAGGCACCGCAAAAGAGACACCTTCAGCTGACGTCGATGCGGGGATGATATACGATGCGCTTCAGGATCTCATCTCCCGGGCAGAATCGGGCATTTCCCCGGTTATTTCGGGTAATATGTGCCTGCCTTTCCCAATGGATGGTAATGAAGCACACACGGATTTTCCGGGTTTTAATACAGCACTTGATTCATTTTATCCCCCCCTCTCAACAGCGAAACGGGAAGGGAAGAAAACCGGGCCAAAGTTATCCAGGAGGGAATATATCAAGAAGCAGCAGGAAGAGGCAATAAAAAAGTTTGAGAAGAAGATTGTCCATAATGAGAAAATTGTTGAAAAATTTTACGAAAATTACGGGCTGGTCCAGGAAATCATCACAACACTTTCAGATGCCAGTAAAACGAGGTCCTGGCAGGAGATCCAGGATATTCTCCGGACTCAGAAATCCGGTTCTGCCCTGAAGATTAAGGCCATTCATCCTGCAGAATCTGCCGTCGATGTGGATCTCGGCGAAATAGTAACCCTGTATGTACAGGAAAGCCCCGATGCAAATGCCGGCAGGTATTATGATCAGATCAAGAAATTCAGAAAGAAAATAATAGGCGCACGAGTTGCAATGGAGAGAGCAGTCCCTGAAAAAAGCGAAAAGATACATCCGGTTCCAATAGTAAAAAAACGATGGTTCCATCGATTTCGATGGTTTTACACCAGTGATGGAGTGCTTGTTCTCGGGGGAAGAGATGCATCACAAAATGAAGAACTGGTGAAAAAATACCTTGAAGGAGGTGATCGGTTCGTGCATGCCGATGTCCACGGGGCGAGTGTAATAATCGTCAAGGGAGAGACGCGGTGCATGGAAGAAGTGGCAATATTCGCCGCATCATATTCAGGTGCCTGGCGTAGCGGCCATTTCAGTGCCGATGTGTACAGCGTTTCTCCGGATCAGGTGAGCAAAACGCCGGAATCAGGGGAATATGTCAGCAGGGGCTCATTTATTATCCGGGGTGAGCGCTCTTATCAGAGGGATGTGCCACTCGAAATTGCAATCGGCCTCATGCAAACGCCCCAAGTCGCAGTGATAGGCGGTCCTCCATCATCGATTACCAGGCGGACAAAATATTCGGTTATAATAAAACCGGGTCGGTTCGAACCAAATGATATTGCAAAAAAAGTATTGCGTGTCCTTAAAGAAAAGATACCTGAAAAGGAATTGAAAGGATATAAGAAAATCCTGAATACGGAACAGGTTGCAGCATTCGTCCCGCCAGGGGGTTCTGACATCGTGGGAGATTATGAAAGCTGAATTTTCCCATCTCCAGAGGTCTTTCGGGGAGGCAAAATTATTTCCCGAAAATATCGATGATCTCTGGCATCTCTCCCACCTTATTGGGCCCGGAGATCTGGTGTATGCCAACACATTCAGGGCTCCTGAGTCTTCTGCAGATAAAATAAGACCTGAAAAACTGGAAAAAAGACTGGTCAGGCTAGGTATACGCGTTGAGAGAGTGGAGTTTTATAAATCTGCAATACGTCTGCGCATATACGGGGTCATTGAGCACGGAGTTGACACCGGGTCGTATCATACTCTAAACCTGGAACCAGGTTATGTGATCTCGGTTCTGAAAGAGTGGAGATCAACCGATCTTGAGCGGATTGATCGGGCTGTGAAGGCATCAGTTCATGAAGCCGTCCATATTATTGCTATTGAAGAAGGAGAGGCAGAACTCTACCGCCTGCGGCAGTATGGCCCGGAAGCAGTAGTGACCATCTCCATGGGGAGCGGGAAAGGGGCCGGCCTGGATTCGAGAAGTACTTTTTTTGAGAAAATATATGGCTACATTAAGGAGATCAACGGCCCCCTGATTATTGCCGGTCCGGGATTTGTCAAGGAGGATTTTATGAGATTTGCCCGTTCAGTTGATCCTGAACTGACAGAAAGGGTTGTTCTGGCTGAGACCCGTCGAGTGGGTTCGGGAGCAGTACAGGATGTGATAGGACAGGGAATGATCGATCGCCTGCTCGAGGATCTTCAACTTGGACGGGAGGTAAGGCTTATGGAGAATCTCCTAAAGAGAATAGCCTGCGAGTTGCCTGTGGCATATGGAAGGGCCGAAGTTGGCAAAGCCATCGAATATGGCGCATGCGAAGAACTGCTGGTCTCTGACACTCTCCTTCGTGATCCTGATATTGTGGAAATGCTTAACCGGGCAGAGCAGACGAATGCGAAAATCGTGGTATTCTCAAGCAGCTTTGAACCGGGAACCAAACTTGATGCCCTTGGGGGTATCGCAGCTATTTTACGATACAATATATCATGAACCCGGTGCGGCGGTTGAAATGGTTTTTTCAAAGTGAGTTGAATCCAAAATAGAGAGGAAAGAAAGGTGTGATGGGAGGAATCTTTTTCTTTCCCTCTCAATTGCATCAGCATCTCCTGATGGTACCATTGTCCGGGTATACCATTCAGGCAATCATTGTTCCGATAGAGCACCCCGATTTGCTGACAGAATGGCCCCTATTGCCTCAGGACTGCCGCATAGGATCTACAAGTCAGTGGGGATTCAATCCCGCCCTTTCGGGGCAGCAATGAATCCACACTGGCTATAATTGAATTTAGCAGGCATTTGGATATTTATTCCGGTGATGAAGATTCATCGCACTGATGAACGGTTATCAGGCATATCAACTTCGTCCCGGAACAGGATACACTTACATCCAGTGGATTAACCCCGCAGAATTTGCAATATAGACCAGAATTCCCAATCCGATAAACTGTCCGTCAGCAACGAGATCACAGAGGATATGCCCGAGATCCATCACCTTGTAAGAGAAAATATAGATCTGCGCATACAGGATACCGACAATAAGGATCGCTATTGCTGCAACGGGGGCGATTGACCATGCAAGAAAGAGAATCCCCAGGCCGAGGATCATATTGATCGCAGTAAGGAGTGCCCTGGTGTGTTCTATTCCAAGGATCACCGGAATTGTACGGACACCCGACTGGCGATCCCCTTCTACGTCTCTCATGTCAAATAAAACGGTGTTGATGAATACCAACGAGAAGAAGAAGAGAATCATAACCAGCGTTGTCTGGCAGATTGTACCTCCTCCGATAAAAACAGGAAGAAGGGACGGAGGTATAGCCCATGCACTGGCTACCAGGAGACTTTTCATCAATGGGATTTCTTTCATCCTTCGAAATCCGGTCCTGGCCGGCAGCAGCGGGAGACTGTATGCGATGCCGCTGACAAGAGGGAAAAGAGCGGCCAGAAACGCTGCAACCCCATAATAACCCGCAAGAATCAATCCGAATACATATGCGAAGATAGCTGAATAATAGAGCCATCTTTCATATTTTTTCGTGAATCCATACCGTTCTTTGTGGTTTATCGCATCCTCCTTCTCGTCAGTCTTCCGATTCAGATTATACACCGCATAGGTGATCAGAAATCCTATCAGAAAGACTGCCGGGTTAAATGGCACATGATGGAATACACTTGAAATAAAAGCCATTACTCCGGCAGCCAACGAGATATATACTGAACTGTATGTCAGATATTCAATGACGGCCTGAAAACTCCAGGGAAAATACGCCTTTCCATGTTCGTAGTTAAACATGGATCAACATCCAGAGCTGAATTACACATTCATTCCGATGAAGAAAATTAATGAATCAACTTAATATTAATCTGTCAGATTAATATAAACTAAGTGCCAGCCGTCGCTATCAGGAAAATTTCAATTCGGTCGCTTTGGACCTGAAATACTCGAATAATCTCTCTCCCCACAGAACAGCTTTTTTATCATGACTGAAAACATCAGTGGTGGTATCATACGTTATCGCATCATTTCTATAGAGTCCCAGTGAGACGCACCCGTCAGTGACTGTAAGGCCGATTTTCAGAGGTTCATCCAAAACGAGAATCTTGCTCCCGGAATTTGCGGCAAGTTCCTGTATCATCTCAATATATGGCGATTGAAAGAACTGTTCAGCCAATTCCTTTCCCACAATCAGTTCAACCGGAATTCCTTCACCCACCCTTCTTGCCACGGCATCGGTATGAGCCGGGCTTGAAATGGGGGAAAGGATGCATATTTTCTGGGCTTCTTTGACTGCTTTTAAGAAATTAAAGAAGACATTGAAGATATCTATATTGGTGTCGCTTACTACCTCTGATTCATACAACTCACCAATCTCGTAGAGAAAAGGTTCCGGGATGCCCTCGATATAATGTTCAGACCAGAATCCCTTGTGTTTATTGATAATCGCCTGGAACATGATGAGCTCGCTCATTTTCCCGGCCAGAATCCTCCCAATTGGTGTCAGGTAGTATTCATAATCCAAAATATCAATATAATTGTTCGATTCGAGTTTCCGGATCTTGGGTATCAGCGCCTGTGACGTGCTACCGGTAATTTCACGAAGTTGAGAGAGAGTCCGGTTTTCTTCGTACAGGGAGAGCAGGATCTGGATCTGGAGACGCGACCTGTAAAGAGACTGAATTTCTCCCATTACCTTTGAATAGGTGTCGATGAGAGTCATAAACCACCAGAGTATATTATCTAAGACTTATTGCCTGACTATGGATAAGATTAGCTATTCTGTTATCTCTCCCGATACCGGTTCCAGTAGGTCCGGGTGCTATTATAATCTACATGTAACACTCACTCGGATCCGGTGACTATCGGGAACGAGGGTTACCCGAAACTATTTTTGCTGATCTTATAGAAAACGGAAGATATGCTCAGGCATAACTGCGGAAAAGAAATGGAACTCTATTGCAAGCGATGCCACACTCCCCTTCAATATACGAATCGCCTGGGACTCCACTGCCCATCCTGCGGCAGGGAAGTGACTTTGCTATGCAACAAATGTGGAAAAAAATGGTAAATTACACTCTTTTACGTACCCATTCCGCATACTTTTCACGAAGAACTGCAATCTCTGCCGGGGAGAGATCGTGCTGGCGGGTGTTGTGGAGGTACTCTTCCAGCTGATTGGCGATATGTTCCGCTGTGTGATAGTCATCCACTTCAACATATACAGGTGCCTGCCTGACGTTTATTGCTTCGCCGCAGAAAGCGCATAGCTTCCACTGCTGGAACCTGTCAACATAGGTAAAAGTCCTGCAGCCCGGGCAACGGATGACCAGGAACATCGATAATTGGTCTTTGTGACCTCCAAGGGTATATATATTACGCCGCATGTTTCATCCTGGCGCGGTCGCTGTTCCCCGCAGCATGTGCAACGAACGGGATGAGAGTATTTTTCTTATCCACCTTCCTTTATTCATGGAAGAATTATGAAAGAGGAGCCCATCGAGGTAATTGGCGTCACCGGACTTCCCCTCATCCACGAGGGGGACGACCTCCCCGCACTGATATGTAAGAATGTTTCCCTAAATGAAGGAGATATTGTCTGTGTCGCATCATCAGTATATTCAAAAGCCCGCGGATATACACGAAGGCTGGACGAGATCACCCCCGGAAAACAGGCCGAGAAGATTGCCTCAGGGACCGGTGAAGATGCACGGTTTATCCAGGCAGTTCTGGATGCATCAAGCGAAGTCCTCCTGGAACACCCCTTTGTCCTGTCAGAAGTACCCTGTGGTCATATAGGAGTGCGGGCAGGTGTTGATCAAAGTAATATCGAGAACGAGATGATCATCCTCCTGCCTCCGGAACCTAATAAGGCAGCACAGGACATACGGGAGGGTATTGCTTCCATTTCCGGGAAAGATGTTGCGGTAATCCTCACAGATACCTGTGGGAGGTCATTTCGAAGAGGACAGACAGGTCATGCAATTGGATGGAGCGGTATTCCGGCGATACAGGATTTTCGCGGCGAGAAAGACCTTTTCGGACACGTATTGCTAATCACTGAAGAGGCAGTAGTAGACGAGATAGCCGGGTTTGCCAACTTCGTCATGGGAGAAAGCAACAAGGGTGTCCCCGTAGTAGTCTTCCGCAACTGCCCGGGCTGGAAAGGGCATGATAACCTGTATTTCTCCAGAGAAGAGGATATCTTCAGGAAGAAACTGAAAAATTGATTTAATAGATATAATTCATTACCAGAATAAAGACCCCGATAGCGGCCGAAACTACGACCACCGAGACGGGATTGATATGGATTGACCGCTTATCCTCGCTCTCATAATAATTCACGAGCCCGGCGGAGGATATGAGTCTTCCACCCTTCTTCTTTGCCATACAAAATTATTTCTTTCTCTCCATATATAAAACGGTGTCAGGTACGCATGTCTGTAGGGAACATGATAGTTGAGGGACGGGCCCTTGTAGGGACAGAACTTGAGCCACGAGACGTTCTTATCGAAGTCCGTGAAGGAAAAATCAGGCGCATTGAAGATAGCCGTGCGGAGGAAGGCATCTGGATATGCCCGGCATTCTTCAATGCCCATACACATCTTGCCGATGCCATTGCCATGGATATTCCGAAAATGGGCGGTCTTGAAGACCTCGTTTCGCCTCCAAGCGGGATGAAACACCGTATCCTTGCCGCCACCCCGAAAGAGCGCCTGGTGAAGGCCATGCGCGCAACAATCTCAACCATGATCGGGTCAGGTCAGCAGGGATTTGCTGATTTTCGCGAAGGGGGAGTGGAAGGAGTGGAGGCCCTCCGCCAGGCAGCCCTCGGAATTCCCTGCCTTCCGGTGATCTTTGGAAGGGAGGGAGGTGAATCTATTGCTGATGGTATCGGGATAAGCAGCGTGCGGGACGTCAGTAATATCGACTCCCTTATCAGACCTGTCAGAGAAAGGGGCGGCATGGTGGCGTTTCATGCAGGAGAAAGGGATTCGATGGATATTGATGAAGCAATCGAATATCAGCCCGATCTTCTTATCCATTGTACACATGCAACACCTGCACAGATTTCCCGAATCGCAGACCTGGAAATCCCTGTTGCGGTCTGTGCCAGATCCAACTGGATGCTCGGCACTGCTTCTTCCTCCGGCCACCCGCCGATTAAGGAGATGCAAAAAAAGGGATGCAGGATAGTCCTGGGGACGGATAATGTCATGTTTGTCCAGCCGGACATGTGGAGGGAAATGTCATTTCTCTCCGCAATATACAGGATAGAGGCCGGTGACCTGCTGCAGTCTGCCATCGCGGGTGCGGATATTTCAAATGGATCGTTTTTTCTTCAGGAAGGAAATTCTGCCAACTTCCTGATTCTTGATACAAGGGGATCAAATTTATATCTCTCCCGCGATATCCATTCCACACTTGTAAATAGGGCAGGAGAAGTGAATATTGTGAATAAGGTTTTTAATTCATAATATAACATAATTAAGGAGGCTGTTTTGGAAGGTGCATATGTTTAATCAAATACTCGTTGCAATAGACGGATCCAAGATTAGTGAAAAGGCGCTTCATATCGCCCTTGAAGAGGCCCGCGTGTGGAAGGCGAAGGTCCATGTATTGTACGTGGTGGAAACCGGACTCTTTTCATCACTCCCAGTGGACAATACCTGGGAGATAATGTATAGTATGCTTGAAAAAGAGGGGCAGGAAGCACTTGATCTGGCCAGACATGAGGCTGAAGATAAGGCAGTCTCCATCGAAACCCATATTGGATCAGGGCATGCAGGAAATGAGATACTGAAGTTATCTCAGGACCTGGGCGTTGATCTGGTAGTGGTTGGGTCTCACGGACGAAGCGAAGTCGATCGGCTTTTACTCGGAAGTGTAAGTTCGTTTGTGGTAACAAACAGTAAAATGACAGTCATGGTGGTGAGACCATAGTGGGAATGAAAGTCGCAGATTATATGACCACTGATGTAGTCAGTGTAGAAATCCCAGGAAATAGGGACGATGTCCTTAAAATCCTGAAAAGGACTGGCATCAGCGGCGTTCCCGTGCTTAAGGATAAAAAACTGGTTGGCATAATCACAAGAAAGGACATGCTGCGGAAATCAGAGGAGACCCAGCTTGGACTCCTTATGGCCATCGAACCGAAAACGATCAGTCCCGATTCCACTTTGGTAGACGCTGCATTTCTCATGATAAAAAATAATATCCGAAGGCTGCCGGTGGTAGAAGGGGAAACTCTCATCGGATTGTTGAGTGTCGCGGACCTGGTTCATGCGATTGCTCAGATGAAAATTTCAGAAGAGATAAAGGAACATTTCACAAGCCAGACGTTTGCCATATGGGAAGAAACCCCCTTGCCATTGGTGGGCCGCATTATGGAAATATCAGGATTCGAAGCCATACCAATACTTGATTCAGAAAGCCGGCTTCAGGGCATCATATCGGAGAGAGACCTTATCAGGAATTCTTCGATTGAGGATATGGTGGAGGTCAGTGACTTTTCCAACGGAACGGATGATGATGAATGGACCTGGGAAAGCATCAGGGACATGCATACGATAAGCTATGGAATCTCAAAGATAAAGTTGCCAAACCGGCCGGTGAAGACGGCCATGGTGAAAAATGTAATATCAGTTCCTCAGAATGCCGAAGTGAGCGAATGCGCCCTGAAGATGAAGAGAGGCCGGGTCGATCAGCTGCCTGTGGTCAATGGCGATAAGAGGCTTATAGCGATGCTTTTTGACCGAGATCTTATCAAAGTGCTCTGCAGTGATGCAATATAACAAAAACCTTTTAATTTATTAATGACATTGTATAGTTGAAGCGCTTTTGAGAGTTTTACTGGCGTTTTTAGATATTTTGGGGTGTTTGAATGAATTCACAGTACCAGGAACCCCTAAAGGGAACTACAACCGTAGGCCTGATATTTGATGGCGGCGTTGTCCTGGCCACGGAAAAACGTGCAACCATGGGATATATGATTGCCAGCAAGAAGGCGAAAAAAGTCTATCAGATAGCCGATAGAATTGGTATGACCATCGCAGGCGGTGTGGGGGATGCCCAGCAAATCGCAAGGATCATGACTGTAGAATGCAGTCTCTACCAGATCAGGCGGGGAAGACAGATTGCAGTGAGCGCATCTTCCACGTTGCTGTCCAATATCCTCAATAACAACAGGTATTTTCCCTACTATGTCCAGCTCCTCGTGGGTGGCATAGACGAGCACGGGCCCAACGTGTATTCAGTGGATGCGATGGGTGGTGCAACAAAAGAGGAGGAGATTGTAGCGACGGGGTCCGGCTCACCGATGGCATATGGTGTCCTGGAAGACAGGTATCATAAGGGAATGAAAAAGGATGAGGCGATATCTCTTGCAATCCGGGCTATACGCTCAGCCATAAAGCGTGATGCCGGATCCGGGGAGGGAGTACATGTGGTGGTGATCACCAGTGACGAATATAGAGAGATTCCCGAGGAAGAACTACAGGAAAAATACTCCATCCCCGCATAAAACTTTTTTAGGACGGATTTAATGCTCATTGAAGACAGGCTTAAAGAACTGAAGGACAAGATAAACGAAAAGGTTCCGGCAGGTATTACCGTATCCGAGGTCGAATTTGAAGGTCCCGAACTGGTCATCTATACTGATGATCCAAAAAGATTTGCCGATGAGGCAGATCTGATCAAGATCCTGGCCCGCGATCTGCGTAAGAGGATTGTTGTCAGGCCGAATATTCTGTCGGATCCGGAAAAGGCAGTTCAGGATATCCGGTCGGTGGTTGCTGAAAACGCGGGGATCACTGATATATTTTTTGATCCCGATACGGGCGAGGTGCTAATTGAAGCAGAAAAGCCAGGGGTTGTAATCGGGAAAAACGGAGCCACATTACGAGAAATAACAAAACACATCGGCTGGACTCCCAAGGTTGTCCGGACTCCGCCCATTGAGAGTGGCACGGTCAAACAGATCCGGCAGTACCTCCGATCCGTAAATGAAGATCGAAAGGTATTTTTAAGAACAATAGGCCGACGAATCCACCGTGATGTCACAAGTAAAGACCAGTGGGTACGGGTAACCATGCTTGGATGCTGCCGGGAGGTAGGGAGAGCTGCGTTTTTACTTTCCACGCCGGAAAGCAGGGTTCTTGTGGATTGTGGCGATAAACCTGATAATAGCAACAGCACACCCTATCTTTATGTACCCGAGATCTATCCCCTGTCCCAGCTCGATGCCGTGGTGCTGACACATGCCCACCTGGACCATTGTGCATTGGTCCCGCTCCTTTTCAAATACGGGTACGACGGGCCGGTATACAGCACCCCCCCCACAAGGGATCTCTCGGCCATGCTCCAACTGGATTACCTCGATGTTGTCAGTAAGGAAGACCGAAAAATTCCCTACAGCTCGAACGAGGTGAAAAATTATATCAAACACTCCATTACTCTCAATTACGGGAGCGTTACCGATATTGCCCCTGATATAAAACTCACCTTGCATAACGCAGGCCATATCCTGGGATCGGCTATCGCGCACTTCCATGTAGGTGACGGTCTCTATAATATTGCATTTACCGGCGACTTCAACTACAGTAAAAGCCGCCTGTTCAATCCTGCCGCCAATACATTCCCCAGGCTTGAAGCGCTCTTTATGGAGAGCACTTACGGCGGAAGCAATGATATGCAGCCTCCGAGGGGCGACGCAGAGGAAAAACTGTACGAGACGGTGAACAACGTTATTCAGAGGGGCGGAAAGGTTATCATCCCGGCCTTCGCTGTGGGACGGTCACAGGAAGTGATGCTCGCACTCGAAGAAGGTATTCGCAAAGAAAAGATACCCCGGGTGAAGATATACCTGGACGGGATGATACGAGAAGCAACCGCAATCCACACCACGTATCCCGAGTACCTGAACAGTGATCTCAGGAACCAGATATTTAAAGAGGGTTTGAATCCATTCCTGGCAGATTGTTTTGTCCCGGTCGATTCATCAGATCTCAGGGAACGGGTTATCACAGGAGATCCGTGTGTCATCATCACCACCAGCGGTATGCTCAATGGCGGCCCGGTCATGGAATACCTCAGCAAGATTGCCGCTGATGAACGAAACGCTCTTGTTTTTGTTGGTTACCAGGCAGAAGGAACGCTGGGAAGGCGGATACAGAAAGGATGGCGTGAAGTGCCGATAGGCAGAAGGGAAACCATTGTCATTAATCTCGAGATTGCAACCATTGATGGATTTTCCGGGCATTCGGACCGGCGGCAGCTCATGAACTATGTGGGTCATATCCAGCCCAAGCCCGAGAAGATCTTCACCATCCACGGCGATGAGAATAGTACCATCGATCTGGCCAGTTCAATCTATAAACGCTATCATATTGAGACTCATTCACCTCTGAATCTGGAAACCTACAGGATGATATGAGAGAACGTATCCCCCTCTGCCTGGGTGTCTTTGTGGTAATGGCACTTTCAAACGCCATTGTCCCAATTCTCCCTCTTCTTGGAGAAGGGACAATCGCCCAGGGCGCCATATATTCAGCCTATTTTCTTGGGGCTTTTTTATTCGTACTCCCTTCCGGAATTCTGTCTGACAGGATAGGTGAAGTGCCGGTAATCATTGCCGGGCTGTTGCTTACCACTATTACAGGTGTTTTACTGCTCGCATTCACTTCAAGCATTGCAGTCTTTGCAATTCGCCTGGTAGAAGGATTCGGAGCGGGTCTGTTTGTTCCGGCTGCATTATCCCTTTTAAACACCAGACCGGATCATGAGAAAATGAGTGGCTATTTTATGGCCATGCTTAATATCGGACTCATGACCGGTCTTGTAGGAACCGGATGGCTTGTGGGAATTACAGGAACCCAGGCTGCAGGACTCACAATATTTACCGCACTCTCCGCCATTCCTCTAATTCTCAGTTTTTTTATGCCGAAAAAGGGCATGCCGGCTGGAGAGAAAGAGGTGGAGAATATCCCGGAGATCATGGAAAGACTCTTCCGGGTAATCAGGAATTATCTCTGGCTCTGGGTAGCGACAGTAATCATCATCGGCACTACTGGTGCCGTAACAGCCATTTATCCGGAGTTCACTGATTTATCACCTCAAATTATCGGGATCCAGATAGCAGCCATGAATATATCAACCGCAGTGGCAGTATTCCTGGTCTCCCGCGCCAATCTGCCACCAATCCCCACCATCAGGGTCTCATCCATCCTCATGGCAGCAGCAGTCATTTTAACCTTCTTTACACCGTGGGGCTTTATTCTGATCGGGGCACTTGCAGGCGTGGTAATTATTGCAACGCTGGCCTTCCTCGCCTCCGCCGAGGCCAGGCAGGGCGTGGTGATGGGCCTTTTCAATACCGCAAGTTACGGAGGAATGACACTGCTCCCGTTTCTCGCAGGGCTGGTTGCCGAAAAAATTGCTTTTTTTGCAGCTTTTGCAGTGATTGCATGTTTTTCCTTCCTCGTTGCCGGCACAATCGGGGCCTGCAGATGCAGCCTGACAAAGAGTATCCAAAAAGATACCTGAAAAAGAGGTTACTCACTCGTTGCCGGCAGTTGACTTTTATCTCGCTGAATTTTCTTTATTGCAAGCATTACCGCATAGCCTGCCGTTGCAAGCAGTATGATTGTTGCTCCCGAAGGAACATCAAGCACGTAACTCAACCACAGCCCCCCCATGGTGAATACTAACCCAAACCCTGTTGAAAGTAGCATTACATGTGTAAGATGCCCGCTAAATTCCCTGGCAATTGCCGCAGGCAAAGCCAGGAGCGCGATGACAAGGATGATTCCCACAATTCTGATCAGCATCACCACCGTCAGGGCTACAAGAAGGAGGAGGAGAAGGGAGAGCCAGGTTACCGGAATATTCATCACTTCCGCATATTCTTCATCGAATGTGACTGCCATCAATTGCAGGTGGAAAAGCCCAACCAATACAAGGATAACGATTACCAGGAGCACCATGATAACAAGGTCGCTCGTGGGAACAAGGAGAATATTGCCAAAAAGGAAGCTGAAAAGGTCCGGAGTATATCCTGGAGTGAGGGCGATAAAAATGATGCCCGTTGCCATCCCTGCAGCCCACATGGCAGCGATAATGGTATCCAAATTCTGTTGAGCCTTTTCTTTGAGAATGCTCATAAAGACCGCGACTCCGGTAGTGAAGGCAAACGCGCCGTATATGGGATCAATTCCCAGAAAATACCCGATACCGATACCCCCGAACGCTGCATGGGATATCCCCCCGCTTACAGAGACCATCCGTTTTACCACAACATACGTACCGATAATTCCGCAGGCAATACTGGCTAAAATACCTGCAAAAATTGCGTTTCGAAAAAATTCAAATGCCAGGATCCCGATCAATCCGAATCCTCCCTGTCGTGATTCCTCAATACCCTGTGAGGGAGACCATGGGCGATCAGATCTACAGGGCACTGATACGCGGACGTGATCATGTCATCCGTAATTTCACGGCCGTTGTGAGTATAGAGGGAATGATTCAGGCAGGCGACCCTGGTCACATGTGAATAGATTACCCCTATATCGTGTGTGACCAGTACAATGGTCATTGAACTCCTCAAATCATTAATGATGTCATAAAAATGGACTTCTGTGGGGGCATCAACAAATACCGTCGGTTCATCCAGGAGAAGGAGACTGGGATCTCCTGCAAGTGCCCGTGCAATAATTACCCTCTGTTGCTCGCCTCCTGACAGGTGCCGGATTTCTCTATCTGCCAGATGTTGCACACCCATTCTCTCCATTGTCTCTTTCGCCGCTCTGGTATCGGTTGATCCGTACTTTTTCCTGATACCGGGGATATGGCCCAGCCTTCCTGAAATCACCATCTCCTCAACCGTTATTGGATAGTGAAAATCAAAAGTTCTGAACTGCGGAACATAGCCGCAACGCCACCGCGTTTCATATGGCTTCCCTCCAAGCAACCTGACCTTCCCCCCGGTAGGGCGCAGTAGCCCGAGAATTATTTTGAGAAGTGTGGACTTTCCTCCTCCGTTCGGGCCGATGATGGCATAAAAATCTCCGGGTTGAACGCAAAAACTGACATTATCCAGGACTTTATTCCCGTTTCGGGCAAAGGTAACATTTTCCACCTCAATGACTGGTCCTGCCATCACGACATACTTCCCGTTACTTTTTGGGCGACATTTTCCATATTTTCCAGATAGTCAGGAGACATAGGGTCAATGAACTCTACGCTTCCCCCAATTTCCCTGGCGATAACGTCCGCTCCCCGCGAACTGAACTGAGGCTCTGCAAATATCACGCTGATATTATTTTTTCGGGCAATTGTGACAATCTTCTCGAGATCTCTCGCAGTGGCCTCTTTTCCACCCGTTTCTATAGATACCTGCTCAAGCCCATAATCGCGGGCAAAGTATCCCCAGGAAGAATGGGTTACAATAAATACCCGTGCCATGCCGGTCGCGTTCTCCCTGATCTGCATATCCAGCAGTTTCAGCCTCGCCTGGTAGGCATCACGATTTGCTGCGTAATAAGCCTCCCCTGCGGGATCCTCAAGAACGAGTGCGTCATAAATCGTATCGACCATTATCCCTGCATTCCGAAGGGACAACCATATATGCGGATCTTTCCCGTTCCCGGTATTCTCATCGAGAAGATCAATACCCTGCGATGTATCAACCACAACCAGATCACTGTTGAGATCACCCAGCCTGGCCACGAAACGGTCTTCAAATGGGAGAAACCCGTCTCCAATCCTGAAATAGATATCTGACCGGCTTATATCCATCATCTGGCCGGCTTCTGGTTCGTAGGTGTGAGGATCAGCCCCCCGCGGGAGAAGAACAACGATTTCTACCCGGTCGCCACCCACTTCCCGGACAAATTCTTCCTGGGGCCCTAACGTTACCGCTACAACGAAGGTATTGCTAACCGCTTCCTCTCCGACATCAAGACACCCGCCTGACATGCAGAGAAAACCCAGTATTAGTGATGGCAAAATAAAATACTGTATAATGCGCGTTATTTTCCTGTTATCTCCGCGTATCATCCATTATCCCTCTTTAGATTTTTTGGTACTGTACCAGAATTAATTTTCCGCGGAGTGACCCATACATAGTTCATCATGCGTGATTCTGCCACAGATTCCGGAAGTCGGGTGACCGAGAGACCTGCACATTTTATTGATTGCCTTGCGTGACACATGGCTCTCGAACCTTGAAACTTCCTTGCATGCTTCTTCACCCGAAAGCCCGTAGTGGGTGAGTATCAACCCCAGGATACGATGTCTTCGCAGGAGAAACATACCGTACTTTTTCCCGAATTCTGATAGGTGTATTCCACCGTAGTGCTCATGAACAATAAGACCCATCTCTTTTAAATCGTGGAGGGCTTTCGTAACCGTTGAGGGATCTATCGAAAAATGAGATGCGATCTCTGTGACTTTCAGTGTCGTGCCCTTTTCCATAAGGAATTTGATATAGTCGACTTTTCTTGGCGAGAGTTCAAGACCGTCAAACATATCCATTATCTCAGTATAACAGGCACAAAAAGAAAAAATTTTTGGTTATGTACCAACTTTTGCCGGGTCCTGCCATTGATGAGAAATATTCGAAAAAATCGCCTCCCTGTTGGGATATCTTGATAAAAATCCGGATTCTGCTGTTGACGGGAGGAGTGGGATCAAAAGAACATGCACTTCGACAGTCTCACCCGCCGCCGGGTATCTGGTCAGTTCACCCGTATACGGCCTGTAGCCCTGGGCAAGCACGGCAATACCCATATCAGGATCTTCCGTAGCAATTAGGGGCAGTAGATATATTCCATCATGAATATGCCCCTGTATCACTCCGTTTAAGAATACCGAGGCATTTTCAACATTACAAAGAATCTTCAGGTAACCGGGTTCTGCATCGATTAAGGTTTCAGTTACAGAGACGTATCCTGCAGCAACCGCCGTATCATTGGAGTTTCCATCCCCTACTGTCAGGCTCACTGCAAAGTTGCCGGCATCACTGTATATATGAACCGGGTTCTTTTCACCGGAAATTTGTGACCCGTCTCCAAAATTCCATTCCCTGGAAACTATATCTCCCGTTGAATTATCGAAAAATCCTACAGTCAGCGGAGCGGTGCCGGCGGAGATATTGGAAGAGAATTCGGCGTGCAGAGGTGGTCGCGGAGCCAGTACCTGGATATATCCCGCTCGCTCCAACGTGTCGCATAATTCGCCTGCGCACACAGTCAATGAAACCGAGTAATTCCCGGGTTTCTCATACAGATGCTCCACCAGAACAGTATCACCTGCAGTATCACCTGCAGTAACCCCGTCGCCGAATATCCATTTCCGGTTATCGACAGGTCCGGCAGTAGCATCGCGGAATTCAACGGCCAGCGGCGCGACTCCAAGCGTTCTATTGGCAGTAAAATCCGCTTCGGGCATTTGTGAAATCTCTACATCGGGGGATATTTCAGAAAATGTCACCTCCACCAGGTGGTCTGATCCAACCTCATTCAGCCGGATTGTGTCCTGGGGTTCCAGACGGTTCCCGTCGAGGTACAGGCATTCTATCTTGTAGCCGGGGTCCGGGACAAAAGATAGTACAATATTCTCACCTTCGTATGCCAGGACATCTTCATCCGACATCATAATGCCGCCTTCACTGACCGTCGTTCGGATGTGATACGAGGGGATTTGCAAAAGCCCGACAAAATATACACTGGAATTTGTCCCGGCCACCATGACAAGGTCCCCTGCCCATTCATAGTAACCGAAATGGCGCAGTTCAAGGGCATAATTGCCGGGAGGGAGCGTGAGTGCTGCCGGAGACACTCCGTAATATTCCCCGTCAATCATAATTTCCGCCCCCGGGGGAGATGTGTCGATCAGCACAGTCCCATTTTCCGGGATAAGCCGAGTTTCGTTCAATGATACATACGTCGTGTCGCCCGGATATATGGTAATAGTGCCATATTTGAGGTCCTGATATCCTTCCATGACCAGCACGAGAGTATGCGTTCCGGGTGTGACAGGGAAAAGATCCAAGGGTGTTCGTCCCAGGGATATTCCATCCAGGATGACCTGCGCTCCCTGGGGACTGGAATTGACAGACAGGGTTCCCGGCTCCTGCGGCTGAGGGGCAGGTACAAAAGTGGGTATAAGGATAGCTACAGGGGTAGCTACAGGGGTAGGTACAAGGGTAGGTACAAGGGTAGAGGGGGATTCCGTTGGGGAAGGAGTAATATCGACCTGTCCGGGAAGGATCTCCAGCGGATCGGGCGGCACGTTCCCATCCCCCGACTCCTGGCCAGGGGTATCCTCCGTGCTATCCACCACTATTATTCCGGGGAGAACCTCCACCCGAACCTTCACCCCAATATCGTCTTTTATTATAATCTCCCCGATAACCAACCCAGACGTACCTGGTCCCTGCCCCTTAAGGCGGACCGTTGCCAGCACAACATTCCGGTCACCGGAACGAATTCTGTTGTTTAAATCCGCCCCTGTCAGGGAAATTGAGGCAGTAGGGCATCTCCCCCTGCTGTTCAGGCCTGCCCATGCAGGAAATTCGATCCCTTCTATCTGTGCCACCAGGGGGTCCTTTACGTTGAATATCATTTCATATTCCGAAAGCCCGTTGGATGCTTTTTCCAGCACCACATGACACGTGACACGCTCACCAGGGGATGATACGCTGCATTTATCGATGATCACAATGTATGGGTCTGATGCCCCTGAACCCGGGGGAGCAAGACAGACAATACTCGCAAATATAAAAAAAAGAGCCAGAATCCCTACAATACTCTTCTGCCGCATCGATTTTACCGCAATTTCTAATTGAACCCTTAAGAGAGTCCTGAATTTTATTCTTATTATATCTTGTATTTTTGAATAATCTCTACGGGTATTTATAATGTACTCTGAAAACAAGGCAACTATGCAGGTATTTCACCACCACGACTGGTGAAGGTGTCCCCTGGCAGCCGGCGTTGCTTCCCTCCCCTGGGATGTCCTTTTAATGAAACCGGCCTGGATCAGGTACGGTTCATATACCTCCTCAATGGTTCGGGTATCCTCTCCTACGGATATGGCAATGGTCTTTAATCCCACCGGACCACCTCCAAAATCCTCAACAATTACTTCCAGGATTTTGCGGTCAACCTCATCAAGCCCATGAGCGTCAACCCCAAGCATGGAGAGTGCCTTATCTGCAATTTCCCTGCTGATCATTCCGTCGCTTTTCACCAGGGCATAATCTGCCACCCTTTTTAAGAGTCGATTGGCGATCCGTGGAGTGCCCCTGCTTCTTCTGGCAATTTCGATGGACCCTTCCTCAGTAATCTGCAACTTCATGATTTCCGCGCTCCTCTTCACAACCAATGCAAGTTCTTCGGGGGAATAGAGATTAAGCCGGAATATCATTCCGAAACGGTCCCTGAACGGTGAACCCAGCAACCCGACGCGGGTTGTGGCCCCAATAAGGGTGAAATGTTCGAGATCCAGTTTTATGGACCGTGCGCTCGGGCCCTCCCCGATCATTATATCAATAAAATAATCTTCCATTGCCGGATAGAGCACCTCTTCGATCACGGTATTGAGCCGGTGTATTTCATCGATGAACAGGATATCCCCTTTATCCAGGAGTGTCAGGATTGCCGCAAGGTCCCCTGCACGTTCAAGGATCGGGCCGCTGGTGCTATGGACCTGGGCACCCATCTCTCGGGCGATAATGTGGGAAAGAGTTGTCTTTCCCAGTCCGGGAGGGCCTGAAAAGAGTATATGGTCAAGCGGGCGTCCCCTTTTCTTTGCCGCTTCGATGGCAATATTCAGGCTCTCCTTAAGAGATTCCTGCCCGATAAATTCATTAAACCTGCCAGGACGAATAGTGACTTCGTCAATATCTCCAACTTCATGTTCTCCCGATACAATTCTCCCTACCATGACTGCAGGTCACCGTTCCTTCAATTTAATCAGCGCTGCTTTGATTACCTCCTGCAGGCCGGGAGATTTCATCGTAGCGATGGCACTTTCAACGGCGTCCCGTGATTCCTTTGGCGAGAACCCAAGAGAAAGTAGTGCACGGATTGCATCATTTCTTACAGGATCGGGACCCTTCACGTCTTTTCCATATAGATCTGCTTTTTTCTGCATTGTATCTTTAAGTTCCACGATCAGGCGCCTGGCACTCTTGGTTCCAATACCTGAGATTCCGGTCAGTATCTTTTCATCTTCTCCGATGATTGCGGCCGCAAAATCAGGGATGGAAATCTGGGAGAGAATGCCCTGGGCCAGGGCAGGACCTACGCGTGTGACACTCGTGAGCATTAAAAACATTTCAAGGGCATCAGGGCTTAAAAATCCGTAAAGGAACATCCCGTCTTCCCTGACGGACATATGGGTATATACCTTTACCGTCGCCTCCGTAGCCCGTACCTCTACCAGGTCCGGTACAGTCATATGCACCCGATACCCCACGCCATGCACATCGAGGACGACAAAGTTATCTCCCAGATGTGCCACGTTCCCAAAAAGGTGTGATATCATTGCTACCTCACCGAATGGATATGACACAGGGCGATGGAGAGCGCATCTGCCGCATCATCGGGCCGGGGTATCTCCCCAAGTGACAGAAGTCGCCGGATCATATCCTGCATCTGCCGTTTATCGGCTTTTCCTGAACCCGTAATTGCCTGTTTCACCCGGTTTGGAGTATACTCCGTGACAGGAATCCCGTGCTGCCGGGCTGCAAGCATGATCACGCCTCTCACCTCGGCAACATTCATTGCCGAGCTTACATTCCTTGCAAAGAACAGTTTTTCCAGTGCCATGCAGTCAGGCTTGTACTCTTTGAGCAGGCGGGAAAGCGCGGAATAGATCTCCTCAAGCCGTTCCGGCGTGTTTTTATCCTTTCCCGAGGTGAATATGCAGTTGTAACAGAGTGTCACTATCCTGCCATCTTTTTTTTCCAGTATCCCGTACCCCACGATGGCGATTCCCGGATCAATTCCAATCACGATCATAATAAAGTAAAATGGCGCGAACTCCCGTTTTTATGGATTTTTGGGTGTACATCGCTTAATATTTTTCCCTTTCGGGCATTCAATAGATATTGGGAGAATTGAGGGTAATTGTTCATTATCCTGATACACAGCCCACCTGTATCATGAAGATGCTGGTAAATAGGTCCATCTCCATTCCATGTATACACCGACATTGAATTCCAATAGAAAACTGTTTTAGTATCGCGCGTCAATCTATTTTTTTGTTGTGATTAAACATGGGATCGAATGAAGACATTATGCACGATTTTGTGCGTAAAGAACTAAAACGACTCTACCCCACCGTTGACGGGTGGCAGATAAAGCCTGCGCCCAAAATTGAAGGAAAGGAACAGGGCTTCGTTGTCTCGCGGAGACTTCTGGGCCGATCCGAAGGTTCTTTCGTATTAGTATCCTTTGACAACGAAGTAACCCCCGACACTATTGAACACCTGAAATCCATAGAAAAATCCGGCCAGATGGCGAGTGTGGCCAAACCAGGGAGAATCCTGGTGGTTCCAAAGGGGTCAAATACCTCAAATGTCCCGGACGATATCAGGATCATACAGATGCAGAGCTTTGGTTTTGATGGCAAGGAACTTATCTGGCTGAAAAGAAGGGCCCAGATGAGTGAAAAGGTCATATCACAGGAATCTACCTGAAGGGATCAGGAGTTCTCCAGTCCCTTTCTTATTCTTTTTTCGAGATTTCTTCCGTGAGAACCCATCCAGTAGAGTTTTCTGCACCTACGGCACCAGTAAAATCTCAGGCCGTCTCTATCCTGCGGAGCATACTCAGTCCCCTTTATCTCCTCACGAGTGGCTTTCCGAAGATATTCATTGCAGATTGAACAGCGATTGAGACGCAATTCAGGATCAATGAGACCGAGACCGGTCAACTGCCGGATCTGCCCGATCACATCCTCGCCAGACATCAGAATTGCAAGATTTTCCCCTCTCTTTGCCAGTTCACGGTCTTTTGTGAGGAGAATCCTGTGTTCATACTGCGCCCTGGTAAGGAGGAGAGTGTCTTCCTTTTTATTCCCTTCCCTGTAACTACTCGCACACTCCGTGTCATACCCCATAAAACGCAGGTACCTGCACAAAGGGCCAAGCATTCGATCCACCAGAAACCGGCGTTCTTTTGTCCTTTTATCAGACATGATCAATATACTCTATCCGTTCACCGCAGTTTTTACAGCAACAATCTGATAAGTTCCTGTTCATGCTGCGGAATCCTGATCGCTCGATCAGAAGTGCGCCGCAGGAGGGGCAATAGGTGCTCTCACAGGGGTTGGCAACGACATTCCCAAGGTAGGGAAAAAGGAGCCCCATTTCCTTGGCCTGGCGGTAAATTCCTTCCAGAACAGCCACATCCGTCGCACTCCTGTCCCTCATCTTATAATCAGGATGGAACCGTGTAAAATGGACCGGTGTCTGCGGTCCGAGGTTATCAATAATCCAGCGAATGAGCGCTCCGGTCTCCTCCGGACTGTCATTTAAACCAGGGATTACCAGATTGACAACCTCCACGTGCATACCCAGTTCTCTTGCCACCACGGAGGAATCCAGAACAGGCTGGAGGTGCGCACCACATATTTTCCTGTAGAATTCATCGGTAAATGCCTTGATATCAACACGGAATGCATCAAGCACAGGTGATATCTCCCTCAATGCTTCTTCCGTGATGTATCCATTGGTCACATATACTGTTCCGAGACCCCTTTGCTTGGCAATTTTTCCCATTTCCAAGGTATATTCATGCCAGATAGTGGGTTCATTATAGGTCCACGAGATGCTGGCACATCCCCTTGCAAGGGCGCGTTCCACTCCCTGTTCCGGGGAAATCTCCTGGAGATAAGAAGAATCGATATGTGCCCTCGAAATCTGCCAGTTCTGGCAGTGTTCACAATGAAAATTGCAGCCGACGCTGCCCAGGGAATACGAAAGGGTTCCCGGAAGAAAATGGAATAGCGGTTTCTTTTCGATGGGATCAACCGCCTCGGAACTCACCTTCGAATAGCTCAGGGCAAAAAGTTTCCCTCCATCATTCAGCCTGACCCCGCAAATCCCGCATTTTCCTTCCTTTATTGTACAGCGATGGTTGCAGAGAGAACAACGTACCGTTTCCTCATCAAGCCGGGTGTACTGGCGGGCTTCATGCATCGGTTTCATTATAGCAGGATATTTCGGTCTTTTAATAAATATAATGGTGAACACGAAAATGAGGGGTCAACAGGATCAACCTGATTTGTCTGCGCCGGGCTCTTCCTCATCGGTCTCCATAACCAGTGATCCCCGGTATTTACAGTTTTTACAGCGGTAAATCTGTCCGATATATCCACCAACCACGAGGTAGATCTCCTTACTTCCGCATACAGGGCAGCGTATCATTCTCCAACAATTATATGGTATCCTTGGAGAAATGATTTGGGTTGAATGAAAACGGTGGTACTATCACTTGGTGGCTCAATCCTGCTTCCTTCCATAGAATCGAATACAATACATTCCTATGCCCCCGTGCTTCGTAATATTGCCAGGAATGTTTTGCTTTTCGTTGTAGTGGGCGGTGGCGGGGAAGCCCGGCGCTATATATCGGCAGCCAGAACTCTGAAAATTGATGAAGCAACCTGTGACGAGATTGGAATCATGATCACAAGGTTAAACGCCGCACTCCTGGTCGGTGCGCTGGGAACCGCTGCATATCCCCGTGTAGCCGAGAACCAGACCCAGGCGCTGGAATTTGGTGTATCGGGAAAGATTGTGGTTATGGGGGGCGTTACTCCAGGGCAGACCACAGATGCAGTGGCTGCAGTCCTGGCAGAGCGGGCAGGTGCAGACATTCTGATTAATGCCACCTCGGTTGATGGTATTTACAGTGCTGATCCTAAAATAGACCCCTCTGCAAAGCGTTTTCAGAGCCTTACACCCTCACAGCTCGTGGAGATTGTGAGTGGTGACAGCCTGAGCGCCGGGTCCAATGCGGTGGTGGACATGGTTGCGGCAAAAATTGTCCAGCGCAGCAGGATACCCCTGGCAGTCCTGGATGGAAGAGACCCGAAGAACCTGGAAAATGCCCTGAATGTCGGCGCGTTCCAGGGAACGATAGTCACCGGAAGTGGAAATAGTCCCCTTCCACTATGAGGGCGTCTGGTAAGAACGGTAAATATTTTTCTACTGCCCGACATACGTTTATACTCACTTCAGGGGTAGTAGGGTAGCCTGGTCCATCCTAGAGCGTTTGGGACGCTTTGACGGCAGTTCGAATCTGCCCTACCCCATTAATGGACAGGACATCAGCCTGCACAATTTTGCGCATTCTCATCTCTCTTTATCAGCTTCCTGATTCTCCCCGATCTTTTCTCAAATTCGAAAATCAGTTTCAGATACTTGTCCTTACCATACTCTCTGCACAGACCACCGATCGAATTGTAAATGCCGTCCGCGAGAATTTGTTTTTGCACTATCCCACTCCGCGGGACCTTGCCCGTGCACAACCGGAAGATGTTGAGGAGATAATTAAGAGTTGCGGGTTCTATAAAAACAAAGCAAAACACATAATCGGGGCAGCAAAGGCGCTTGTTGAGGAATATGACGGAAATGTCCCCGCCAATATGGACGCACTTCTCACACTTCCCGGTGTCGGCCGGAAGACGGCGAACATTGTACTCAATCACGCTTTCGGGATTGATGAAGGAATCGCAGTCGACACGCACGTCCGCCGGGTTGCATGGCGCCTGGGGATGACTGATCATACTCATCCGGACCATATAGAGAGGGATCTCATGGCTCTTTTTCCAAAAAACGCCTGGGGAAAAATAAATTATCTGCTCATCATGCATGGTCGTACTGTCTGTTCTGCACGAATGCCCTCGTGCGATTCCTGCCCGCTTAATTCATTCTGCAGATATTATCTCCAGGTCTTTTTACAAAAATGATAAATCTGCCACGAAAACCCTGAAATATTTCAGCATATTATATCAGGAAAATCGTTTTATATATGAGAAATGTGACAAAGGAGAAGATTGCGGTGAGTGGGATGGTCAGGATCCATGCAGCAACGATGCGCCGCACAATTCCCCATTGAACTGCCGAATATCCTTTTGTTGCGCCCACACCCATAATTGCCCCGCTTATGGCATGCGTGGTGGAGACCGGAACGCCGAATGCCGTTACAAACGAGAGCACAACCCCTCCTCCAGTCTCAGCACAGAATCCCTGGTATGGACGGAGTTTGGTGATCTTTGTGGCCATAGTCTTTACTACCCGCCATCCCCCGAGGAACGTTCCGAGGGAGATTGCCACGCTGGAGATGATTATAACCCAAATCGGGACATTAAATTCGGTCAGGAGCCCTCCGGCCACCAGCATTGCAGTGATAATTCCCATTGCGTTCTGGGCATCATTGCTTCCATGGCCAATGCTGTAAAACGCAGCTGATAAGATCTGAAGTTTGTTGAAAATGATAGTCATTGTCTTGCTGTTTGAATTCCTGAAAAGGAAGATGATCAGCATCCCAAAAAGAAACGCCGCGATAAGTCCCAGTGTGGGAGATACCACAATAAAGACTAAAATTGCCAGTATTCCGGAGATCGGCAATAATTTTGCAATAATTACCAGCGGAATAGTGAGGGCCAGGCCGCTGAGCACACCAATTCCGGTAAAAGCAATCCAGCGATCCTCTTTTTTATGCCAGGCAATTGCTGTCATTATCACGGCCCCGATGATTGCCCCTGCCAGTGCATAAAACACCAGAAGGATGACCGTTTCGGATGTCGGCCATATTATGGCATGAATGCCTGCATACGCAATGGCTGATCCGATAAGCCCGCCTACCAATGCATGGCTTGCCGAGATAGGTATTCCCACGTATGAGGAGATAAACACCCAGAGCACTGCAGCAAGCATCCCAAGAAGGATTACATGAGTGGTCATAAACCCGGGAAAAACCAGTCCTTTACCGATTGTCTTGGCAATTGCAGTGGTAAAGAGGAGAGGGCCAACCATGTTGAAAAATGCAGCCATGGCCACTGCCTGAAGAGGTGTCAGAACCCTGGTCCCGACGACGGTGGCGATAGAATTGGCAGCATCATTAAGGCCATTTACAAAATTAAATAGAAGGGCGAGAATAACTCCGGCTATTACCACATATTCCATTTTTATCAAGAATGCCTGATGGCAATATCAGAAAGCACATTCGCAGCATCTTCGCATTTGTCGGTGGCATTTTCCAGATGTTCATAAATATCCTTCCTCTTGATAATGGCAATCGCATCCTCTGTCCTGAACAGGTCATTGATTGCATGAGCGAGCACGTCATCGGCCAGGTTCTCCAAACGGTTCACCTCGATGCAACGGCGCTCGATTTGACGAGGGTTTTTTATATCGCGGATTTCTTTGACCGCATCCTCTATCTCCTCCACCGAGAGCTGGATCAGTTTTGCCATTTCTGTCATATGGGTATCTGTCTCAATGACCCCATAATTATACATCCTCTGTGCAGTTCCTTCGATAAAATCCAGTATATCATCTAGTGCCGATGCAAGTCTGGAGATTTCTTCGTGATCCAGAGGGGTGATAAAGGTCCGGTTCAGTTGCTCGTAGATCTCATGGGTTATCTTGTCTCCCTCATGCTCGAGCTGCTCAAGGTGGTTCACCTTTGCTTTGATATCAGTAAAATCTTCAACCAGGTCTACCATGCTGTGTGAGGCATCCACCACTACTGAAGCCAAACGGTCGAAAAGGTCAAAAAAAACCTTATCCTGGGGAATTAACCACTCTCTTAAACCCAATGCAAATCATCATCTCATTGGCAACGCATAATAAAAAAAACTCCGGTTTGTTATCCTGATAAAAACAGATGGACCGAGCGGGAATTGAACCCGCGGCCTCTACCATGCCAAGGTAGCGATCTTCCCCTGATCTATCGGCCCGCTTCCTACAATGTTAGTCGCAATGATTTAAAAGAATTATTTATGTCCTGGAAAATATGCAGGATTTTTCCACTTATCATGAGCCTTTCATTTTTAAAAAAAAGAGCACGACGCCATTTTTTCCATCTGTTCAAGAACTCGTCGCCTTGCTTCCTCCATAGGTGGCCGGGAGACGGCGCGCCCTTCATGGATATAGCTTTTCAGGAGCGGGCAGGCATCCTGAGGCATGGAAGCCCCGGCAGGCCTTGTCACCCGCTCTCCGGTCGGGAGGGTGTAGACCTGTTTAATTCCACTTCTTTTTCCCCTTTTCGCGAATTTTTTTCCGTCTATTTCCACAATATCCATGCCAAAGTCTATTACGGGTGCGTTGGCGATTGCACCACCAACTCCAAAAGCATCCACGATATCACGATATCGTTCCACATCCCGGCCGGTAATTCCACCAGAGAGAAAAATACCTACATGGCCAAAACCCGCCGCGTCGAGTTCCCATCTCACCTCTTCAAGTATTGCCCTCATATCCCCCCTCCTTGAGCGGGGGGTATCCAGGCGGACTGCAGATGCTCCGGCCTTGGCACCGGATATTGACTCACGTTTTTCATCACAATATGTATCGCAGAGCATAACGCGTGGAACTTCTTCCGGCGCATGGAGATCAAAGGCCCTGAATGCGTCTTCAGGGGTTGGATAACACATTACAAACGTGTGGGGCATTGTCCCGGCCAGGGGAATTCCTGGAGGTGAACAGACGTTACTCACCCCGTCAACTCCGCCTATCCAGGCTGATCTTTCCACCATGGCTGCTATTGCAGGGTGTTGCCTCCGGGAACCAAATGAATATATGTCTTTTCCCCTGGCAGATATCTTCACTTGAAAGGCCGCTGTGGCGATTCCGGAGGCATGACAGAGAAAACCCAGAATCGAGGTCTCATACCTGGCAAAGCTCCGGTAGTAACCCGAAATACGCATTATGGGCTCATTTTGATAAAAGAGACTCCCTTCCGGCATGGCCTCAAGTGAGACAGGTATATCCTCAAGCAGACTGATCACATCATCAAGCCCGCAAAAAATCCCCCATCCCCCGGGAAGCGCCGACGCGGTCACCTCCATCTCGACAAAGGGATTCCTATCCGTTGCGTCAAGTATCTTTTCTGTCCTTAAAAAATATATATCCGTGCAATCGCCGTTTTTTATCCGTTCATCGCTGACGGTCGCAAACCTGCCCATGCTACACTATTGCCGCCACTTCTATTACAGGCTATCCAACATTGGACAATTATTGTAGTGTAGTGGAAAGAAAAAACCGAAAATAACAACAACCCGCGGCGATTCCTTTATATTGGAATGAGAAGTGATTTCAAGAGACTGTTGTGGAGGTGAAGCATAGGTGCTTGGCATTATCGGAGGTACCAGCCTGCTCTTCTCGAAACTCCCTGATCTGGAGAAAAAGACGGTTTACACACCCTATGGGAACACAGAAGTCATGTGTGGAAATATCGCCCTTCTCCTGCGTCACCAGCGAAATACTCCCCCGCACCGGATCAATTTCAGGGGCCAGATGTCGGCCCTGGCCATACTTGGAGTCGACCGCCTGGTCGCAATCGGATCAGCAGGATCGTTAAAAAGTGCAATTGTTCCAGGTTCCCTGATAATTCCCACCGATTTCATCAGTATGACCACTATCCCGTCCATGTATGACCATAGCATAAAGCACGTACATCCCGGCCTTCCGGCCGGATTCGCCGGTGAACTCAAGAAAGCCGTTCCTGAAGCGAGCCTGGGCGGGATATACATCCAGACACCAGGACCAAGAATTGAGACGGTAGCTGAAGTGCGGGCCCTCTCATACGTCGCTGATATCGTAGGAATGACCCTTGCAAGTGAAGCCACGCTGGCCATTGAGCTGGGTATTGAATTTGCCGCCCTGTGCACTGTGGACAATTATGCAAACGGGCTCGCTGATGAGACCCTTACATATGAGGGCATTGTAGAGCATGCAGGTCTTTACCGGGAGCGGACGGATCTCATTATCGAACAGATTATTGCACATTTTGCCTAGAGGACTAAAAAATGGACGAAATTTTTAGGAAAAAAAGTACTGTCCTGATCACGGATGTCCGTGTGTGCGGAGATACCATGGATATCCATATCGATTCCCAGGGACGTATTGGGGCTATTGGCGAAGGAATTTCACGAGAATATCGTAAATCTTCCGAATTTGTCCTTGATGGCAAAAGAAAAATCGCCCTGCCGGGGCTTGTCAATACCCATACCCATTCCGCCATGACGCTGCTCAGAGGGTATGCCGATGATATGCCCCTCCAGGAATGGCTCTCAGAGAAGATCTGGCCTCTTGAAGCCCACCTTACAGGGGACGATGTATACCAGGGAACGAGGCTGGCATGTATCGAGATGATCAGGACCGGGACTGTCGCGTTCAATGACATGTATTTCTTTATGGAAGATGCAGCCCGGGCAGTGGACGAGATGGGAATGAGAGCGTCACTTGCCTATGGATTCATCGACCTGTTCTCGGAAGAAAAGAGGGAAACTGAGATTGGTGCGACAGAAAAAATGGTGAAATATATCAAATCCATGAATAATCCACGGATACTCCCTGCAGTCGGCCCTCATGCGGTATATACAGTATCCCCCGAGGGTCTGCGCTGGCTGGCCGAATACAGCCGCGAAGAGCAGATTGGCATCCATGTCCATCTGAGTGAGACAGAAAAAGAGGTGAATGACGCTGTCGCCCAGTGGAAGATGCGTCCCCCCCAAATTCTTGATGAATGCGGGATCCTCAACGAGAGGACAGTAGCCGCGCACTGCTGCTGGCTCGACAGGGAGGAATGCAGGCTTCTGGCCGAAAGGGGCGTCTCTGTCTCTCATAACCCGGTGAGCAACATGAAACTGGCAGTAAACAGGGCTATGCCATATCACTGGCTCAAAGAGGAAGGGGCGAATCTGTCTTTCGGGACAGACGGGTGCGCCTCGAACAATAATCTCGATCTCTTCGAAGAGATGAAGGTTGGAGCTCTTCTCCAGAAATTCTACTGGAATTCACAAACACTCCTTTCGGCAGAAGAAGCCCTTTCAATGGCTACTACCGGCGGGGCCAGGGCCCTGGGCCTTGGGAACGGAACACTGGAAAGGGGAGTCCCGGCAGATATCATACTTCTTGACATGGATGCGGTATGCAATACGCCGTTCCATAACCTTGCCTCCAATATGGTCTATGCCTGCCAGGGTAATGCAGTCAGTACAGTGATATGCAACGGAAAGGTGCTCATGAACGACAGAATAATACCCGGCGAGGATGAGATACTGCAGGATGCGGCAAAATCCGCTTCGGATCTGGTGAAAAGGGTGGCGGAGTAGGGTAGTCTTTTCATCAGGGACAAAAGAATCCAGTCTTTTCATCAGGGAACAGGCATCCAATTGTCTACTCTTTTTAAGAGGGTTCCACATTTTTGAAGGATTAATTGGGGATTATCCCGGCTGCCAGGTATGCGATCCTGAAAATGTGCGCCTATGAAAAACGCATGTACCCGCCTGTTGTGGGATTGGGAAAAAATAGAGTTCAGGCGGTTTCTATCTTTGAGACAACTTCCAGATTCAATTCCTTGATCGATAGTTCCCTCATCCTGAATTTCTGGATCTTTCCGGTAATGCTCATGGGGAATTCCGTGACAAACATGACATATCTTGGGATTTTGTAATGAGCAATTTTTTCCTGGCAGAATTCCTTCACTTCTTCCTCGGTGAGATCTTCTCCTTCCTCTACCTTCACCCATGCCACAAGTTCCTCTCCATATTTGGTGTCCGGCACCCCGATTACATATACATCGGCAATTTTCGGGTGATGGTGGAGAAATTCCTCAATCTCCCTGGGATAGATATTCTCCCCGCCCCTGATCACCATATCCTTTAACCTGCCCACGATCTTGACATATCCTTCCTCATCTATGATTCCCTGGTCTCCGGTATGGTTCCATCCGTTGGAATCAAGGGTGGCGTGGGTAGCACTGGGATTATTGTAATAGCATTTCATTACCATGTATCCCCTCGCACAGATCTCCCCTATCTCTCCCCTTGGGACCATCTTCCCTGTACTGGGATCGATAATTTTTATCTCGGTATGCGGGAAGACCTTCCCCACAGTTGACACACGCCTCTCGAGAGGATCCCTGGTCGTGGTCATGGTAATTCCTGGAGATGTCTCGGTCTGCCCGTACACAATCACGATTTCGGACATGTTCATCCTTTTATTGACTTCCTTCATTACTTCGATTGGGCAGGGGGAGCCGGCCATGATACCGGTACGGAGGGTTTTCATCGAATATTTTTCAAAGTCAGGGTGACTGAGCTCGGCGATAAACATGGTAGGCACACCGTGAAGAGCGGTGCAACGCTCATTTTGAACGGTTTTTAACACTTCCCCGGCATCAAATGCAGGGGAGGGGAGGACCATTGTTGAGCCGTGCGTCATGCATGCCAGATTTGAAAGGACCATGCCGAAGCAGTGGTAGAACGGAACGGGGATACACAGCCTGTCCTTTTCTGTGAAATTCATCCCTTCCCCGATAATATAGCCATTATTCATGACCCCGTGATGGGACAGCACGACACCCTTGGGAAATCCGGTTGTCCCACTCGTGTACTGGATATTGATGGCATCATCAAAGTCTGCGGATTCTTCACGCGCTTCAAGCTCATCTGCACTGATCTTCTGACCCTTCTTGATGATGTCCTTCCAGGGAAACATACCGTTGTACGGGACATCCCCCATATAGATGATATTTTTCAGGAAAGGGAATTTTTCACTGTTCAACTTTCCAGGCCTCGATTCGTACGCATCGGGGCATGCCTCGTAGAACATGCCCACGTAATCAGATGTCTTGAATCTCCCCTGGATAACGATTGTCTGGATCTCCGCCTGTTTCAGGACGTATTCAAGTTCATAGGTTCGGTAGGCAGGATTGATATTTACCATGATTGCGCCGATCTTGGCAGAGGCAAACTGGACAAGAATCCATTCGGCATGGTTCATGGCCCATATGCCTACCCGGTCGCCCATTTCCACCCCGATTGCCATGAGGCCGCGGGCCAGGTTGTTCACCTCTTCGAGAAACTCGCGGTATGTCCACCTGATATCCTGGTGGACGGATACAACGGCTTCATTATCAGGAAATTTTTGGGCAATTGAATTCAGCATGTCGCCTATTGTTACTCCTAAAAGAGGATATGAAGAAATTCCACAGTCATAGCTGCCTGAATCCATCTAAGATTATGGCGCTTTTAAAGAATATATCATTAATGATTCGGTCAAATACACAAGAGTTAAATCGGCAAACTACGACTTTATTACGAATAAGGGGTCGTGGCCTAGTCCGGAATGGCGACGGGCTCCAGCGGTCTTTCGCGTCGTGTGAATGATGAAAATGGATCTTCTGATTCTGTGATGATCCGTTGGAGCACTGACGCATGTCGGAGAGACCCGTCGATCGTGAGTTCAAATCTCACCGACCCCACATTTTGATGACTCTCTACTTTTCCCATTCCGATCCGCTGGCTTTTTTATAGAGAATATCCCATACTTCACAACAATTGTGGGGAAATTCATGTATCTAATAGGAGAAGCACTCGTGGGGGACGGTCCAGAGCTGGCCCATATCGATCTGGTCATAGGGGAAAAGGAGGGTCCTGTCGGAACCGCATTCGTAAACGCTCTTTCCCAACTTTCTGCAGGCCATACCCCCCTGCTTGCAGTGGTAAGACCTAATCTTCTGACAAAACCTGTCACTCTGGTGATTCCAAAGGTCACTATAAAGAAAGAATCGCAGATAAGAGAGATGTTCGGCCCTGTACAGGCTGCTGTGGCCAAAGCAGTAGCCGATTCGGTGGAAGAAGGAGCATTTGGGAAACATGACATCGAGTCTCTGGTAATCCTGGCCAGTGCCTACCTCCATCCAGAGGCAGCCGATTATAACCGGATTTACCGTTACAACTATGGTGCGACAAAACTGGCTGTTTCAAGGGCAATGGAAGGATTCCCGAAAAAGGAGACCCTTTTATACGAGAAGGACCGGGCTGCCCATGCAGTAATGGGATTCAAGGTCCAGCGGCTCTGGGACCCGCCGTACCTGCAGGTTGCGATGGATCTCGTGGATATGCAGAAGGTGGCTACCGTGCTCACCGAACTCCCTGAAAATGATCATCTTATCATCGAGGCCGGGACGCCCCTGATCAAAAAATTCGGGCTGAATATTATCTCGGAAATCAGAAAGCTGCGCCCAAATGCATTTATCATTGCAGATATGAAGGTGCTTGACACCGGAAACCTAGAAGCCAGGATGGCTGCCGATGCATCGGCAGATGCTGTGGTCATTTCAGGACTCGCACCCATCCCCACTATGGAGAAAGCAATAAAGGAAGCCCGTAAGACAGGGATTTATTCTATTGTGGATATGCTGAATGTGGAGAACCCTGTCAAAGTGGTAAAAAGCCTCGCTGTGAAGCCTGATGTGGTGGAGCTCCACAGGGCAATCGATACAGAATCCGAGGATGTGGCACACGCCTGGGGAGATATTCCCGCCATTAAAAAGGCTGCCGGCGGCAAGATCCTGGTGGCTACTGCAGGAGGTATCAGGGCACTCGTGGTGAAGGACGCCCTGGCAGCGGGTGCCGACATCCTGGTAGTGGGAAGGGCCATCACCGCCAGCAAGGATATCGAGAATGCAGCAGAAATATTCCTCCAGGAACTGAACAAGGAAGAGATCGACCAGTTCCGGGTTATGACCGACTTCTAGCCGGTCACTCCTTTTTTTCTTTTTCAGTTTTATTTTAAAATCGTTATTTCCTTTTCATTGTTACTGCTCCCTGTTCCATTCATGGGAGACGACACTTTGTGAATTAGGTCGTTAAAGGTGCTTATATGATAAATAAACCAGATTATAGCCCCTATCCCGTCTTGGGGTTCGCCGCAGCGTCAGGGGCGAGCGAAGCGTGGCCCCTGGGAGCGTCTTATGACATCCAGTTTACAGATTCCTGTGGATATCTAGTTATTGCATCAACGGGGGACCTGCTCCCGGACAATCACAACAACTCTACACCCTGCATCAAATCTGAATCGTCTCCCCGGGGTTCATCACCCTCACTTTGATATCAGTCGTCCGTTCCAATACAGATTTGAACAGTTCCGGATCCTGGCTGATGACAGGCCAGGTGTTGTAATGCATGGGGATTACCAGCGGAGCCCCCACGTACCGGGCGGCAATCATGGCCTCCTCCGGGCCCATGGTGAACCGCCCGCCTATGGGAAGGAGGGCCACATCGGGATGATAGAGTTCGCCGATGAGTTTCATATCCGAAAAGAGTGCAGTGTCACCGGCATGGTATACTCGCTTATCATCCATTTCAATTACAAAGCCAGCCGTTCCGCCGCCGGCAAACCCTAGCCCCTCCTCCTCTATCCAGGCAGAGTGAATTGCCTGGGTCATCGTGAATTTCACCCCTTCCATCACGATGGAGCCACCGATATTCATACCTTCCGCAGGTATACCCCTGGCTTTCAGGTACTTTGCCACTTCATTGATAGACACCGTGGGCCGGTTCAACCTTACAGTCTCACCCATGTGATCAGCATGGCCGTGCGTGACTGCGATGATATCCGGCGTTTTGGGAATGTTCCCTTCGGGGGCGAAAGGGTCTATAAGAATCGTTTTGTTCCCCTTGAGGAGGAAACATGAATGTCCGTACCAGGTCAGTTCCATACAGTAAGTGTCTGATTCCTGATATGTGAAAAACTTGCGGATTGAATAAAGATCTTTCAGGTGACGTCAATCATCTCTGCTTC
>DATKYO010000121.1:0-11181 GCA_035528475.1 Methanoregulaceae archaeon
AGGTCTGAACCTTATCTTCGGAGTTATGAAGATCGTGAATTTTGCACATGGCGAGCTGCTTATGATCGGGGCGTTCGTGACATTCACGTTCTATACTCTTACCGGTTTTAACCCCTACGTACTCCTCGCTACATCAGTCCCAATCCTCATACTGCTGGGAGTAATAATCGAGCGCCTCTGTTTTCGGCCTATCCTCGGCACAGGAAAACTCAATGAGATTTTTATCAGCCTGGGCCTCATATACATCATCCAGAACGCCGCTGCAATTATCTGGACTGATGAATGGAGGATCATCCACAGCCCCTATGAGAGCATTACCCTCTCCATATTCGGGGTGAACATGCCGCTTGATTACCTTATCATTGTCATCACAACGATCGCGATTCTCATCGCACTCTATATGTTTTTGAGGAAAACGAGTCTTGGAAGAGCGATGAGGGCGACCAGCCAGAACAGGAAGGGTGCGATGCTGATGGGGATTAACGTGGAAAAGATGGACATGCTCAGTTTTGGTATCGGTGCCGGCCTTGCCGGAGCGGCAGGGACTCTCTGGGTGGTAAGCGGGCAGGTGTTTAATCCCTACATGGGATCAATTCCGGCCATCAAGGCCTTTTCCATCGTCATTATCGGAGGACTGGGGAGCATTCCCGGAGCTATCATCGGCGGCCTGATATACGGGATTGCCGAAAACTTTGCAATATTCACCCTTGGCGGTGCCTGGAAGGATTCGATTTCGTTCCTGATCCTCATAATTGTGCTCATCATCAAGCCAACGGGAATTTTCGGGGAGTCGTCGGAATGAATTTCAAGATCGATCCGGAAAAGCGAAAGAGGTATCTTTTAGTTGCTGCACTTGTCATCGCATTCATTACACCCCTGATCCTGGGTGCAAATATGTACATCCTCACCGTCCTGATCCTGATGCTTATTTTCATCATCTTTTCCTCGGCCTGGAATTTCCTGACCTACACAGGGCAGGGATCGCTGGGACACGCAGCGTTCTTCGGTCTCGGCGGCTATGGCTCGGCGATGATCGCAGTGGCAACTGGAATTTCGCCATATATCACGATCTTCCTTGGATCCGGATTGGCTGCACTGGTGGGGCTGTTCATCGGAGTCATCTGTGTACGGCTTAAAGAGTGGTTCCTGGCAATGGTCACGTTCGGCTTTGCCATTATCATCCAGGCACTGATGGTAAGTCAGTTCAGTGAGTGGACGGGTGGCTGGGATGGCATCGCTGCGCCTCGGTTGTTGAGCAGCAGTATCCCGAACTACCTCTTAATCGAGTATTACTCGATTCTTCTTATCACCATCGTGATCATTATCCTGTTCTACTACATTCTCCGCTCGAGGATTGGCCTGGCATTTGCAGCCATACGAGAAAATGAGCTTGAGGCGAGGGCGGCAGGTATCAACCCGGTCAAGTACCGGCTTTTTGCATTTATGGTAAGTGCGTATTTTGCCGGTGTGGCCGGAGCACTGGAAATTCATCATATAGGGTATATCACTCCCGAGATATTCGGGGTTGATATCTCGTTCTGGCCGGTGATTTATTCAATAAGCGGAGGTCTCGGGACATTGGCCGGCCCCATAATCGGAACCATCGTAATAACCGTCCTCTGGGACGGGCTCCAGAGCCTGGGAATCAGCTACGCCCGGTATATCATCATAGGGGTGCTGCTCATCCTGATTATCATATTCATGCCGAAAGGCCTCATTTCACTCCCCGACAAGATCAAAGAGTGGATGGCAAAATGGAAAAATTCAAATTAATTTTTTTAAAACCCTAAATAGGCTTTTTTTACGTTTTCATCTGTGAGAAGGTCTATTGCATCGCCCTCGCGGGTAACTCTCCCGTTTTCAAGAATGTATCCCCGGTCTGAGATCTCAAGGGCAGTCTCGACATTCTGCTCCACGAGGAGGATGGAAAGTCCCTCCCTGTTCAGTTTTGTCACGGTCTCAAGAACTGTGCCCACCAACAGGGGAGAAAGGCCGAGAGATGGTTCATCCAGGATAAGCATCAGTGGTTTTGCCATCAGCGCCCTCGCGATGGCGAGCATCTGCTGTTCTCCTCCACTCAGTGTCCCTGCAAGCTGGCTTTCCCGTTCCTGCAGTACCGGGAAGAGTGCAAATATTTCTTCAGGGTCTCTTGCTTCTCCGTAACGTGAATATCCCCCTAATTCGAGATTTTCAGCCACTGTCATTTTCGGGAACAATTCCCTTTTTTCAGGGACAAGCGAAAGCCCTTTCCCGACCACTTCGTAGGCGGGGAGACCTGTAATATCATTTCCCTGGAAAAGCACGGTTCCTCCCTTTTTTGGGATCAGGCCTAACAGGCTCTGCACAAGGGTAGTCTTTCCCGCTCCATTTGCGCCGAGGAGGGTGACGATTTCGCCTTCACCGACTGAAAGAGACACGTCCCAGAGGACCTGGAGATTGGAATAAAATACGTTTATATGACTGACTTCGAGCATTGGAGAGGCTCCTATACTGCGTATCGCTCGCCAAGGTATGATTCAATTACGCGCCGGTCACTGACCACTTCGTCGGGGGTTCCTTCGGCGATCTTCTCCCCGTGGTCAAGAACGACGATACGGTCGGAAACTCCCAGTATAACCCGCATGATGTGTTCTATCATCACTATAGTGATTCCGCCATCACGAAGTTCCCTGATAAGGTTGACTGCCTCTGCACCCTCACTGGGGTTTAATCCGGTCATGAGTTCATCGAGGAGAAGAATTTTCGGTCGTGATGCGAGTGCCCGTGCAAGTTGGATCCGCCTGAGCTCAATCACATTAAGATTCGCGAGCGGCCTGTCAACCAGGTCCATAGGAAAACCCACCCTCTCAAGGTGGGATGCTGCTTCATCCCCTGCCTTTTCCATGCTTATTCGGCGCCCGTTCCCAAAAAGAGCGCCAATCATTACGCATTCACGGGCTGTCATCCCGGGGAAGGACTGGGTCTGCTGGAATGTCTTGGCGATTCCCTTCCTGCAGATCTGGTCCATGGAAAATTTCGAGATGTCTTCTCCATTATAGAAAATAGAGCCTTCATCGGAGCGGTAAATGCCCGATATCAGGTTTAAAAGGGTTGTTTTTCCTGCACCGTTCGGTCCTACAAGCCCAAGAATCTCCCCTTTCCGTATCGACACGTCAACATTGTTGACCGCGATTAAGCCTCCGAACTTTTTTGATATCCCATTCACTTTCAGCATGGACCATCACCTTGTGAATGTATGGCATGGTATATGTTAGCAAGGAACAATAATAAATGTATCCGGTGGTTTCAGCCACGAAACATGGAACTATAGGGATATGCTGCGTAATCCCCGGATCCTTCACCCTGTCCCGGTGCCGGTACATGAACCTGGCTATATATTTTCATACGATATTTTTGGAATCACGCTGAAAAATAAACCGGGCAGTGGGGGTTTGCCCGATCCCCCCATCTCCACTTGCAATGGAGAAGACTTCCGGATCCCTGGCGTTTCCGGGATACACCGGGCCGCAGACCACTTAATGCGCGACGGTTATTCGGATCTCCCCGGGGTAAACCAGTCCGGAAGCATAAAATCATCCTCCTTGAGGTCATCCGGCCAGATGATGACAGGCCTGAGCTCATTTTCTGCCTCGTTCCAGCGTAGTTGTTCCATATACAATTTAAACTGGCCTTCACGATATTCAGGAGTGAATGCTATTGTCCCGTCTTTCATGACTTCGATTATCTCCGGCATCTTCAGGCTGACGAGGGCATCGCGAACGTTCGCTTTATCCAGTGTCCCTGCGTCCTCTACCGCCTGGACTGCGATATACACGCCTTCATACGTGGACGCGCCCATCATTCCCGGGAACCCGTCCCACATCTCATCGAAGTCCAGCAGGAATTTTTCCACGGGAACCTGGATCGGACCCTGCGGTACTGTGTATGGGCTGAAACGTGTCTCGATTATTGAATATTCACCGAATTGACCTACACCACTGTAATAATCGGGATCGTCATTGCATTCGACCGCGAGGAAGATGGCATTCAGTCCCACATCACGCCGTGCCTGGGTGACCATCGGTATCTGTTCGTTTAAGAATGCCGCAGGATATATGACATCGGGCTCTGCAGACTTTACAGACGTGAGAACTGTCCGAAAGTCGGTCTCCCCCATTTTGAAGGTCTCATTTGCCACCACGACAACAGGGAGATTTTCTGATTGTATGGTACTAATCACCGCATTCTGGACCCCTTTCCCGTAGGGGCTGTCCTGGTAGACGATAGCCAGCCGAAGTGGCCGATCGGCAGAAAACCCGAATTTCTGGTTGATTGCCGGCCGTATTACCTCGTTTGCAAACAAAATTGTCTGCCGGCCATAGTCATCCGTTGTGGGGCAGTGATGGAAGATATAACTGGTATTCACATCTGTCCTGTGCGTGATAATCGGGCTGGATGCGCCTGTCACAATATAGGGAACTCCGTGATCCGACGCGATAGACTGGTGTGCCGAGACCACCGCACTGGAGAATCCTCCGACAAGGATATCAACATTATCCTCCGTGATCAGCCGTGTGACAGCCTTCTGGCCGCCTTCCCTGGTGGACTCGTCATCACCGAGGATAACCTTCAGGGGAATATTTGCGCCAAATTCCTTGACGAATACTCCTCCATCAGCATTGATCTCTTCTGCGGCAAGCACTGCGGACTGCCAGATGTCTTTCCCCGTAGTGCTGGCCGGCCCTGTCATAGAGGCCACAACTCCGATTTTTAGCTCATCTGTCGTTGCTTGCTGCTCTGTACATCCTGTAATGATAAGTGCCGCACAGAGAAGCAGGATACAACTCGCGAGAATTTTTTTCATATACTGCTATGCTATAGCATGTCACACCAAAAACCTTATGGAAAAATATTCGGGTGCGGTCCGGCAGGATTCCGATCGATAGACCCGAAATAAAAAAGATTGACCAACACAAGCATTTCAGAACCAGAATAAGAGTATCGGGCGGGGGTTTCCTGGCATCCCCGCATACAAGCAACAGACCATTCAGCAGATGGTTATTTGCTGCTCTTTACCGTTTTTGCGCCGCGAAGAACGGCAATTCTTCCCGTGCGGACAAGCTCCTTCACTCCATACTGGCGGAGCAGCTTCTCCATGGCATCGATCTTGTCGGTGTCTCCGGTCAACATCAGGACAACGCTTTTCGTCCCGACATCAATTATCTGAGCCCTGAATATGGAGGCGATCTGCATGATCTCTGCCCGGCTCGTCCCCGGATCTGCACTCACTTTAATGAGGGCCAGCTCCCTCTCAACACGTTCCCTTTCCGTGATATCAGAGACCTTGATCACATCGATCAGCTTGTTTGTCTGCTTCATCACCTGCTCAATCTGGGCATCATCACCAATGCAGACAATGGTGATCCGGCTCATCCCGGGTTCCTCACAGGTTCCCACCGCCAGGCTCTCGATATTGAATCCCCGCCGGGAAAACAGGCCGGTCACCCGGGAGAGCACACCCGCCTTGTTCTCCACAAGGACACTCAGAGTATGCGATTTCATTCAAGACCCCCGATCATTTCATTGACGGCAGCACCGGCCGGTACCATGGGGAACACATTCTCCTCACGTTCGATCCTGAAATCCATCACAAATGGTCCGTCGCATGCCAGGGCAGCTTTCAGGGCCGGGAGAACTTCCTCGGGCGAATCCACTCTTATGCCATCGACCCCGTAGGCATTGGCAATCTTTACGAAATCAACGGCCGGCAGTTCGGTATAGGAATACCGCCGGTCATAAAAGAGCTCCTGCCATTGCCGCACCATGCCCAGGAAGCGGTTGTTGAGAACGGCGACTTTTACCGGGATATTGTAGTGGGCAACGGTTCCCAGTTCCTGGATGGTCATCTGGAAGCTGCCGTCTCCGGCTATATCGAAGACCGGTTGGTCAGGCTGGGCAAAATGAGCCCCCATAGCTGCCGGGAATCCGTATCCCATGGTTCCCAGTCCGCCCGAAGTAATCCAGGTCCTGGGTTTCCGGAAACAGAAATACTGGGCAGTCCACATCTGGTTCTGTCCCACTTCACTCACAATGATTCCGTCTCCATTCAGCAGGTCGCTTAACTGCTGGACGATATACTGGGGCCGAAGGACCCCGTCGCTTTTGTATTGAAGGGGATATTTCTCCTTCCAGGCCTTTATTCGGGCGTTCCACTTCTCATACTCGCGGGTTTTCTGGATTTTTATCAGCATTTCCTGCAGAACATATTTCACATCGCCCACTATCGGTACGTCAACTCTCTTATTTTTCCCAATCTCTGCCGGATCAATATCGATATGGATGACCCGTGCCTTCGACGCGAACGTGTCGAGTTTGCCGGTCACCCTGTCATCGAACCGGGCTCCGATGGCAATCAAAAGATCACATTCGGTCACTGCATAATTGGCATACTGTGTACCATGCATCCCAAGCATGCCAAGCGAGAGTGGATGATCGCAGGGAAGTGCACCCAGGCCCATCAGTGTACAGGTGACAGGGATCATCATTTTCTCTGAAAGTGCCATGAGTTCTGCCGAAGCATCGGAGGCAATCACTCCGCCTCCCGCATAGATAAGAGGTCTTTCCGCAGCGAAAAGCAATTCAATTGCCCGTTCAATCTGCCGGGGGTGTCCCCTGATTGTCGGCTGGTACCCTCGAAGGGAGACGCTTTTGGTCTCCGGGTATTCATACTCGATCTCCTGCGTGCTTACATCCTTGGGAAGATCGATGAGGACCGGTCCCTGTCGTCCTGTTCCGGCAATATAAAATGCCTCCATGACCACATTGCCCAAATCCTCCGCCCTCTTGACAAGATAGTTATGCTTGGTGATTGGCAGCGTTATCCCGGTGATGTCTGATTCCTGGAATGCGTCATTTCCAAGGAGACTGGTGGGGACCTGCCCTGTTATTGCAACCATGGGAACGGAATCCATATATGCCGTCGCTATTCCTGTCACCAGGTTGCATGCACCGGGGCCCGACGTGGCCAGACATACACCAACCCTGCCGCTGGCACGGGCAAACCCGTCAGCGGCATGTGCTGCTGCCTGCTCATGCCTTACAAGGATGTGCTGCATATCAGAATTGTAGAGTTCGTCATATACAGGCAATACTACACCGCCGGGATACCCAAAAATGGTTTTGACCCCTTCTCGCTGCAGTCCTTCAATCAGAATTTTCGCTCCGGTTTTCATCCTTATCCCTCAACAATCTGTTCATGCCGGCGATGACCGCTTCTACACTTGCCATGATAATATCGGTTCGAGCGCCGCGAGACGTAATTATCTTTCCATCTTTACTTAATCTTACCGTTACGTCGACTAATGCATTAGTTCCCCCGTGGATTGCATCCACATGGTATTCTTCAAGCCGGATGTCCGCTACTGCAGCGACTGACTTGCGAAGCGCCTCCATCGCCGCATCTACCGGGCCGGTTCCCGTGGATGCCCCTGTGATCTCTTCACCTTTCACAACAAGGGTGACTGAAGCCGTCGGAATGACATTGCTCCCGCTTACGACGGTAAACTGTCTCATTTTAAGGACAGGTTTGCATTCGATGGCCATGACCGCTTCGGTAATCGCCATCATATCGGCATCGGTGATTCGCATCCCGCGGTCTCCCAGATCCTTGATCCTCCTGAGGATCTCTTTTAACTGCGACTCATCCGGGTGATAATTCATCTCATTCAGGGCAGCCTTGACTGATGCAGTACCAGAGTGTTTTCCCAGCAGAATTCTCCGTTTTCTTCCGATGAGTTCCGGATTGACCGGTTCATAGGTACTTGGCTCCCTGAGCACTCCATGAGCATGGATCCCACTTTCATGGGTGAAGGCCATCTCTCCCACTATTGCTTTGTTGGTGGGGAGAGCGACTCCGGTCAGCCTTGAGACCAGTGAAGAGAGCTTATAGAGCTGCTCTGTCCGGATGCCGGTGGGGTATCCGTACAGTATCTCAAGGGACATTACCAGTTCCTCGAACGGAACATTGCCCGCCCTCTCCCCAAGTCCGTTTACCGTGGCATGGGCAGAAGTCGCACCGGCTTTGAGCGCAGCCACTGTATTGGCCAGGGAGAATCCCAGGTCATCATGGCAATGGATGGAAAGCGGGGCGATGCAGAGGGGAGGGATGATCTCAGCCACTCTCTCCGGCGTAAGCAGCCCTACGGTATCGCAGAAACACAACCTGTCCGCTCCTCTTTCCAGGCCGCCGGAATATACATGGTGCAAAAAAGCAGGATCCGCACGGGAGGCATCCTCGCCGGAAAGCTCCACGATCAGTCCTCTTTCCTTGGCATATTCGACACCCTGAAATGCCATCTCGCAGATCTCGGCCCTTGATTTTCGCATCTTTTTTACGATGTGAAGATCACTTACCGGGATTACAAGGTGTACGGAATCGGCTCCGAAATCGGCAGCATAGTCGATATCACTTTTCATTGCCCGGACATACGTGCAGATCTCTGCGGAAAGCCCGGCATCAGAGATTACCCGGATGGCTTCGCGTTCACCATCGGAGGCAGCGGCAGAGCCCACTTCAATAACATGAACTCCGATATCAGCGAGTCTGGTCGCAATCTCAAGTTTGTCGGCAGGCTTTAAGGAAACACCGGGAGTTTGCTCCCCGTCTCTCAACGTAGTGTCAAAAAAGCGTATCTTTTTAACTAATAAAACGATCTGTCATGGAAGTTCCACCACAATCATATAAGTTGCCGGGAAGAATATTTAAATACCGCCCAAAACGCCGGTTCGCTTCAGTCGGGTAACAACTCGCCTGTATTGATCTTTTTTGCACTTTCATAGGCATCGTAGATGGCATACATCCAGAAGAGCGGATAGAGGACGATTCCCACAAGAAACCCAATAGAAAGGAAGAGGATTACTGCGAGCAGGAGGAAGACAAGGCCTTTTCCGGTCTGGCCATTGTAGATCTGACCGAGCCCGGGAACCAGAGCGGAGAGGATTGCCGAAATGCCGGGATTTCGGATATCTGCCGGCTTTGATACCTTCAGTCCGCATTTGGGACAGATTTCTGCATAGCGGTCCATCTCTGCGTCGCAATAATGGCAGGATGTCAGTTCCCGCTCTCGGGTCATAAAAAAGGAGTAATTATTCTGCAGGAACTGCAGGTGGTTGTTCAGCAGGAACTACAGGCGGTTGTCCTGCAGGAGTTGCAGCCGGTTCACCCGCACTCTCGTAAAGGAGTGTCATATAACGAGCGCTGAATATAGTCACGACCGGGAGCAGGAACAGGTAGATAAGCCATCCGATGAATGGAATAGCGGCTATTATCATGATGACGAAGGAAATGACCACCATTACGACCCAGAGGACGATCAGTGCGATAATGTAATTTCCCCATCCTATTGCCCGGATTTTTGCCATGATAGCACTGATATTGAAAGCCTCTCCGAACCGGTCCGTTCTTGCCATCCTGATCATACCGATGTACCAGATAAGTCCGATAATGAAGGACAGGATTATCAGAATTATTATCCCGATCGCCATTGCCCCAAACAGGCCGACAACTACTTCAGGCGACGGATTACTCATCATTGCGAATATCGGAGCCCCGATCACGAGAACTGCGATTATGATGATAGGTATCGCATATATTATTCCTGCAACAATTAACTTGATCCCGTCAATGAACAGTTTGCCCCAGTGTTCGAGTTCGGGGGCAGGTGTTTTGCCCCGGTAGATTTCCATCATATATCCGATGATAAGTGGGAAGATGATTGAAGATATGACGAGAAGGATCCACTTGACCCATTTCCCCCATACCGCTTCTTTTGCGTACTCCATAGAGTCGCCCAGACTTTTTCCAATTTCCATAAATATCACTTTTTTATGCTATTTGTACACCAGAGAAGTTAAAAAGATAATCCCAAAACACCGCCCGATGTTTTCGAATTTTTTTGAAATATGGATGTATATGTGGTGAATGCAGATCCTGCACCATGCTCTGCTATAGCGGACTCATGAAGCCCGGGGCCGGACATCATCACCTAATGCCTGAAATGCCTGATGCCTGTAAAGACCATGGCCATGTTCAGTCTGTTTGCAGCATCAATGACTTCCTGGTCACGGATCGATCCTCCGGGCTGAACAAGCGCAACTGCACCGGCAGCTGCCGCCACTTCCAGTGTGTCAGGGAAAGGCAAAAATGCGTCCGATGCGACTGCCGAACCCACCAGGGAATAAAGGGATTTGTCGATAGCGATCTTTGCGGCATCCACCCGGCTCATCTGCCCTGCCCCTATTCCCAGCGCCCTCTGCTGATCGGCAAATACAATAGCGTTGCTCCTTGTATATTTGCAGATTCTCCATGCCATCTCAAGGGCTTTCATCTCTCCGGGGGTTGCATCCCGGTCAGTGACCACAGACCAGCGTTCCTGGTACGGTGGAGTATGCTGGACGAGGGCTCCGCCATCAATAGTCCGTATCTCCCGTCCCCCAACAAGGTCTTTGATGAGAAGAACCCGCATATTTTCCTTTTTCTCCATAAGGGCGAGTGCATCATCAGTAAATGCGGGTGCGGCGACCACTTCCACAAAAGTCGAATTCAGTTCATCGGCCAGGGCCGCGTCCACCTCGCCGTTTAAGGCCACCACTGAACCATATGCAGATACCGGGTCAACATCCCGGGCTTTTACATATGCATCCAGAAGGCTTCCCCCGCGGGCTACGCCGCATGGATTGTTGTGTTTGACAATCACTGATACAGGCTCTTCGAATTCGGAAAGAAGGTTGCACGCCGCGTTTAGGTCCAGGTAATTATTGTAGGACATCGGCTTCCCCTGCAAAGGTGTCTGGATGGCAATTCCCCCCGATCCGTACACTGCGGCCTGCTGATGGGGATTTTCCCCGTACCTGAGCATCCTCCCGTTCCTGAACTGTGTTGTATATACCTCGGGAAATTCACAGTCAAGCGAATACAGGTAGTTGCTGATTGCCCCGTCATACGCAGCGGTGGTGGCAAACGCCTTTCTGGCCAGTCCAATCCTTTCCTCCTGTGTGAACCCTCCATTTTCCAGGGCTCTCTTCACCAGGTCATAGTCCCCGGGGTCGATGATCACTGCTACATTGGCGTGGTTCTTGGCAGCAGCCCGTATCATGGCAGGTCCTCCGATGTCGATATATTCGACCAGGTCAGGCAGGTCCAGA
>DATKYO010000122.1:0-12960 GCA_035528475.1 Methanoregulaceae archaeon
TATTCATATAGTTGGGCAGACCCCGGCTCCGACGACGGTCCCCACGACTTCGCCAACCACGATACCAACAACCGTACCCACGACAGTACCCACGGCCGTTCCGACCACGATCAGTAACGCACCCGATCTGGTAGTGCAGTCTGTGACACTCGGCACAACCAGCAACCCGGATGCAGGCCAGCGGATATCGGTGAATGCCAGGGTGAAGAACCAGGGCGGGGGCTATGCCTTGGCGAGCAAGGCATTGATATATCTCTCTCATGACATGATGATAACGTCAGGAGACACGTATCTCGGGTCAATCACGGTTGGAGTCCTTCCGGCAGGCCAGAGCAGCAGCGGAACGGCCTGGGTGACATTTCATGAAGGCCTTGGGCCCGGAGACTATTATATCGGAGTTGTGGCTGACGGTTCAGGCACCATATCCGAGAGCAATGAGAATAACAACGCAAATTCTGCGATTATTCATGTAGATGAACCTATCCCTATTTACTTTGGGGAGGAAAAGGTCAATAAATCCAAACCATTTTTTCTTTGAATGATGATGAATGCCTGGTACCACAACGCCTTCGGCAGACCTTACTATATCAGATAAACAACGATGAAGAACCAGGGTGGAGGATATGCGTTACCGAGCAAGGCGCAGGTCTATCTTTCTCGTGATATGGCAATATCAGGCGGGGACAAGTATCTCGAATCAGTTACATTCGGTATTCTGATGGCAGGCCAGAGCAGCAGCGGTTTGATCTGGGTAACGGTTCCATCGGATATTGAGTCCGGAGACTTATTATATAGGGGTCGTTGCCGACGCATCCGGAACCATATCGGAAAGCAATGAGAATAATAATGAATATTATGTGAGTATTCAAATAACCGGATAGGATTTGGGGGATAAATTCTCAATTTTATTCTTCAAATCATCTCCTGTTATAATCAGTTCCGATATAGCCGGTGCAGGGATACGGCATAAGAAATAAAAAAAAGATTATCATATTCTTTTGGTCCAAATCAACGGTTTTCAACATTTAGGGCATTTGCCGGATTATAATTAAGCCAATGGATTTTCACAGTCAGCATCGCCGAATTTCATCTGGTCTTTTGCAATGGAAGGATTTTATAGCTGGCAAATCTGTTTATTCCTCTACTTAATGGGGAGGAATGACCGATTCTCTGGCTTTCCCCGCCCTTGACACATCCTTTAGGATCCGATCCATCTGAATTTATATACTTTATATACTCAACCTATCATAAACTCTATATTGCTATATCTTAACTTGTAATCCTGATCTGCCATGGAATCACTTCATAGGTTTTATAATCGAGATGCGCTCATGAACGGAAAAAACGGGGAATCCGCCAAAAATTGTCCGGTTTTTGGGGTTGAGAGTGGAATTCCTCCAATTGGTCTTGGAATCCTTCTCCTCCTCTTTGCAATAGTACCTTTTTTTATCCATGGCATTCCTGCTCCCCCTTTGCCGGTTATTGCCATATTGATCATGTCCGGGGCGGTATTCATCTGGATGGGAATTTACAGGTAATGGAACACCTGGGGGTGAAACGCAGTTCTTAAGTGAATTGACGGGAAACCGGGTATATTTACCATGAATCCGATAGACAATAAGAACGGCCAGGACCAGCATGAGCCTGATTACTCAGGGAAGGGGAAGGATGTACTGGTGCGGGAAGGGGCAGGGTCAAGTGATCCCCACGTACGGGGATATGCATTATTCATGCTTGGAGAGCTGAAAGATCCGGAACTGCTGCGTTATTATGTAGACCGGCTCCGTGATCCCGACAAGGCAGTCCGGGCCCAGGCAGCAGCAGCCCTGGCTGGTCTCGGCGAGCCTGCGCTTGAAACCCTGATCTCTCTTCTCAATGATCAGGACTGGAGAATACGATACAGGGCTGCCGAAGCGATCGGGTTAATGAAACAGGCGGGTGGACTTCATTCCCTTATTGAAGCCCTCTCCGATGAGAAAGACCATGTAAGGTATATGGCTGCCAAAGGACTTTCCCAATTGAAAAGTCAGGATGCAATGGGACCGCTGACAGATGCGTTGTCCGATTCCAATGAATTTGTCAGGACGATGGCAGCAAAGGCCCTTGTGAGCATTGGGGGACGGGAAACCAGGAATGTCCTTGAAAAAGCGTGCAGGGATGAAAAGGATCCCCAGGTTAAACAGGTAATGGAAGAACTGATTGCGCAAATGTAAAAAAATATTTTTATCGTATTTTTTCTCCTGCATTCACAGGTTTCAGGGGGACAAGCAGCGATGCTTCGTCGCCCGCCGCAAGAATCATCCCATTACTTTCTATACCAAATATTTTTGCAGGTTCAAGGTTGACCACCACGATTACCTGTTTTCCCACCAGATCTTCGGCTGAGTAGAATTGTGCCATGCCTGCCACAACCTGCCTTTTCTCGCTTCCTATATCAACCTGCAGTTTCAGAAGTTTGTTCGATTTCGGAACCGGTTCAGCCGAAAGAACCGTTCCAACCCTGATATCCAGTCTGCCAAATTCCTCAAATGATATCCTTTCCATTTTTTCACCTTTTTTTCCGGCCTCTTCGACCCGTTTCTGGAGCATCAGGTCAAGTTCATGTATCAGTCCATCATCAAGTTTCTCAAAGAGTGGTTTTGGAACAGGGAGCAATCCGCTCTTCAAATCGACAAGGGCCTGATTCATCTGGTGATCGGCTATTGAATCTGTATTTCCGAGCATCTCCCAGATTGCCTGGGCTTTTCCAGGTATGACCGGTTCGAATATCAGCGCCAGGGCATGTACGATGGAGAGGCAATTTTTAATTACTTGCATCGCCGCCTCCCTGTCGGACTTGATCAGCTTCCAGGGAGCATTATTCTGGATGTAATTGTTGCCAAATGCAGCAAGCGCCATCATCTCATCGATTGCAGTCTTGAATTCGTACTCCCTCACAGGGCCATCGACTGACTGAAGTGATTTTTGAATCTCGTTAAAAATCTCATGTTGCGTAGGGATTTCTGGAATCCCTCCAAATTCTTTATGCGCGAAATACAGGCTCCTGTAAATGAAATTTCCAAGCGTGTTCACCAGTTCGCCATTAATCCTCTCCCCAAAGATCTTCCAGGAAAAATTCAGTTCTTTGGTATGATTGGTATAGGATAGGAGATAATAACGCAGATAATCGGGAGAAAGCCCTCTGTCCAGATAGTCATCATTCGTCCATACCACGTATCCGCGGGACTTGGAAAATTTATGATCCTCCACTTTCACCATCCCGCTGGCCACAACAGAATATGGAGTTCCGTATCCTGCCCCTTTCAGGAGAGCAGGCCAGAAGATGCAGTGATGATAGACAATGTCGCCTCCGATAAAATGCGTTACCTGGTTGTCCCCGCACCAGTAATCCTTCCAGTCGGCACCTGTAAGGTGTGCCCATTCCTCGGTGAATGAGATGTAGCCAATGGGGGCATCCACCCAGACATACACGACCAGGTCATCCCTGCCCGGAAACTTCACACCCCAGTCGAGGGTCCGAGTAATGCACCAGTCCCGGAGTTCATCCTTTACCCAGCCAAGGGCATAATTCCGTGCATTCAGGGTGCCTTTCAGGTTATCCAGAAAATAGAGCAGGAATTCTTTGAATTCGCTCAGTTTGAAAAAATAATGTTCCTGGTCCCTGAATTCAGCCCGGGTCCCGCAGACCGTACAGGTAGGATCCCGGATTTCTCCGGGTTCCAGGTGCCGCCCACATCCCTGGTCACATTCGTCTCCCCTGGCCGGCGTCCCGCAGTGGGGACATATACCTTCCACATACCTGTCAGGAAGGAACCGTTTGCACCTTGTGCAATAGCTTTGCTGGATTATCCTGGGATAGACAAGGCCATTCTCGATCAGGGATGAAACGATGCTCTGCGTGCGCCGGTGATTAGTCGGGTCATCGGTCATGCCGAAATGATCAAACAGGACCTGCATTCTCTTAAATGTCCTGTCAAAATGATCATGGTAAATTTCCGACAATTCCCGTGGTGTTTTTCCGGATTCCTCTGCGCTCACTACAATAGGCGTGCCGTGGTTATCGGAACCGCAGACGAACACCACATTTTCCCCGTTCCGCCGCAGGTATCTGACATAAAAATCAGCCGGCACATAGGTCCGCAAATGGCCGATGTGACAGGGACCGTTTGTATATGGAAGTCCGCAGGTCACCAGTACAGGTCTGGCACTCATCACTATGCTTTTGATGATGATGCTATAAATAAGATGATTATAATGGCGAAAAAACTCTCATTCCAGACCGTATCACTGGGAACAGAGCCCTCTGTTCCCAAAATGGAAAATCTGGCGGGCTGGATATCAGGCCGCAGGGGCAGGGAAACGGATCTGGTCGCCTATTTCCTGGAAAATGGTTTATTACCTCAGATTCAAGCCAAAATTGGAAATATTTGTGCGGGTGGAAGGTTTTATGGGAAGAGATGGCTGGAATGCCTGACAGGTGTGGAGGGAACACAGATTGTAGGAGAACCCGGATCTCTCCCCGGACCGGTTATCAATGATGCCCTGGACATCAATGACCATATAAAGGATGCCCGGGTGGCAGTTCCGGCCCCGCACCTCCTGGGGTTGAAAGACACATATTTTGGCGATGATGATGAGATGCAGGATGCTCTGGCCGAACAATACAGAAATATCATGCGGGCGATGAGAGATTCGGGGATTGCCGGGCATGTCCTTCATTGTGACCGGATTATTGAGCATGAACTGGAACAGCTGGCCTCCAAAAAAGTATTTTTCCATCCCATGGACGTTGATCGCGATGGCCTGCAAACCCTGCTGGAATACCAGCGTATTGTTGCATTAGAACCTTCGAAACTGCATCTTGTAGAAGAGGTAGAGGAGGAATATGAAATTGACAGGATAGTTCTTCTTCATCCCTCAACCGAATCACTTGCCGGGCTTTTAAGAATAAGGGACCCCGATAAGATTTCCACCGGTGGCTACTGTATAGAGGAATGTCACCGGTTCTGGGATGACCTGGTTTCCGCGTCAGTTATTGTCAGGTAGACTCGCACACGTCCACGAACCGGTCAAAATGAGAGCTTCTCCCCAGCAGGCGGAAAAACAGCCGGTCCCAGAAAGTGAAATCAAATGAGCCTCCGGCAGCATTCGGGTGGCCTCCGCCATGGAATCCCCGGGCCAGTATATGGCTTATGGGCGGGACAGAACGGAGAGAGAAACGCCCCCTGGGGGAGACCAGCACCTCGATATCAGTACCGAGCACCTCCCTCATCCGACCGGCCGTCTCACTCGGGTATCCATAGAGGGGGGCAAAGGCGATACGGTATTTTTTACCATATATTTTTGCCTTTCGGATACTTTTTCCTATCATGCTCTCCATCTCGTCCCTGATTTCCTCATACTCCTGCCTGATGAAATCATCAGTGAAGATTCCCCTGACCAGGCAGTCTCTCACATAGTCCCGGTTCTTCCTTCTCTGGAGCACAAGCCCAAGGACTGCTGACCTGGGGTCCTCATGCTTCCAGAGGTCGTAATCGCACACCACCCGGGCTACTTCCAGTGCGCTGGGGTCTTCGGGTGCCAGATCTTGTGCGCAGATCCCGCAGGCACAGGTGCCGGTGTCGACATGAAGCAGGTCGCATAGCGTTTCCGATACCCTGATTTCATCATCATTCCAGCGATGGTGATCACGCCATTCGATCTTCCATCCGTTCTCCCGGGCTGTTATCAGAAGAGATTCGATTCCCTTCCGGAAGCCAAGATCGGATATGGAGAGGATGCTTCCATCTCCCGGCGTTCCGGAGATTGCGGCCAGTATTTCGGGAAATTTTCCCACTGAAGAAAAGATGCTTGTTACTTCGCCGTATTTCATGCGGTGAATGGCATCAGCGCCCACCGCATCCAGATCGTTATGAGTCAGGTGCACAATTGTCGACTTTCGTGAATTTACAACGCTGATTATGTGTTCCCGGAGTCCGCCCCTATCTCCCTGGGATGAAGCCATCCTCATTGAATCCAACTGCCCGACATAAAAATAAACCGGAAATAGAAACAGTGCCTGACAGAGAAACAGATCATTTATTAGCCTTAAAGTCGACTTTCTAAGCCTGCCTTAGTAGCTCAGTTTGGGAGAGCGCCAGACTGAAGATCTGGTTGTCCCCGGTTCAAATCCGGGCTGAGGCACTCCTGGAAAAAATCTCACCAATTCATGCTTTTATTTTAATTTAGAGCTTAATCTGTGGTTATCATATGCCGCACCATCTTTTTTATGGATTTACTTCTTTGAATTATTTCAATCGAATCAAGTTCAAGAAAAACCTAACACAGGAATCCGGTTATCGTTGATCTTGGATCAAAAACCGAAAGGATCCCGACAGGTGCGGAAAGTCTGTTGGGACTGTCAATGACCGGAATGCTACCGATCTGGGGAAAAGATTTCAACCGTTCGCTCGTGTTCAACCGGGACGGGATCCGCTGGAAGGCAGAGATACAGGACGATATTGGATTTTTCCCGGCTAACAACATTGTCTTCGCCCCCTCTCTCTACAGCAGCCTTGCGGAAGGAGTTGGGGTGCCGGCAGAAACGACCGGTTTTCCGGAATTTACTCTCGCTTATCTTACTAATAGCGAAAAAGAAGTTGATTCGACTCTAAAAAGGCCAAAGGCCCCGGTACCCGAATCCAAAAACCCGGCGAGAAAACATTCTGGAGCGCCTATGGAGGATATTTCACTGACATCCTGTTTTTGCCATTTGCAAGTTTGTGAATATGGCCAAGAAAACCCTCACGACAAACCAGGGTGTCCCGGTCTCTGACAACCAGACTCCCTTATGGCAGGGCAGCATGGGCCAGGCCTTCTCCAGGATATCCACCTGATCGAAAAACTGGCACATTTTGACCGGGAATGTATTCCCGAACGTGTTGTGCATGCCAGGGGTACCGGCGCCCACGGTTACTTCCAAGTATACGAGAGTATGGCGGAGTAAGCCAAGGCTAAATTCCTCAGTCCGAAGAAGAAGACGCCGGTTTTGCAGCAGACGGCGGTGTCGGAAGGTCTTCTTGCTCACCTTAACCATAGCTGCTGCTGAGGCAACCGTTAGCTGGGGAGTAAAGGTATATTCATATCACCACATTGGATAAAAGCATACAACGGTAGTAGATGACGTTATGACTGACGACAGTAAGTATCCGGAAACGGGCGGAGCAGATAAACACGCTCCCAGCAGAGGCGCATCGAACCGGGACTGGTGGCCGAACCAGTTGAACCTGAAGGTTCTTCACCAGCACTCGCCCTTGGCCAACCCCATGGGTAAGGGTTTCAACTACGCCGAAGAGTTCAAGAGCCTTGACCTGGCATCCGTGAAGAAGGATCTGAAGGCGCTGATGACCGATTCAAAGGACTGGTGGCCGGCGGACTTCGGCCACTACGGGCCCTTGCTCATTCGCATGGCATGGCACAGCGCCGGCACGTACCGCACCGGGGACGGTCGCGGCGGCGCCGGTGCCGGTCAGCAGCGCTTCCCGCCCCTCAACAGCTGGCCCGACAACGTGAACCTCGACAAGGCGCGCCGGCTGCTTTGGCCGATCAAGCAGAAGTATGGCAGGAAAATCTCATGGGCCGACCTCATGATTCTTGCCGGCAACGTCGCCCTGGAATCGATGGGATTCAAGACCTTCGGCTTTGCTGGCGGCCGTGAGGATGTCTGGGAGCCGGAAGAAGACGTCTACTGGGGTTCTGAGAACAAGTGGCTGGATGACAAACGCTACTCCGGCGACCGGAACCTCGAAAATCCGCTCGCTGCCGTGCAGATGGGGCTGATCTACGTCAATCCGGAAGGCCCGAACGGCAACCCGGATCCGATCGCGGCGGCCAGGGATATCCGCGAGACGTTCGCCCGCATGGCCATGAACGATGAAGAGACGGTTGCGCTTATCGCCGGCGGTCACTCCTTCGGCAAAACCCACGGCGCCGGCCCTGCATCCCATGTGGGGCCTGAGCCCGAAGCGGCGGGAATCGAGGAGCAGGGCCTCGGCTGGAAGAGCAGCTTCGGCACCGGCAAAGGCGGTGACACGATCGGCAGCGGCCTGGAGGTCACCTGGACCAACACGCCAACGAAGTGGAGTAACAACTTCTTCCGAATCCTGTTCGGTCACGAATGGGAACTGACGAAGAGCCCGGCCGGTGCGTACCAGTGGAAGCCGAAGGGTGACGCAGGCGCCGGCACGGTGCCGGATGCCCACGACAAGTCGAAGCGCCATGCGCCATCCATGCTGACCACAGACCTCTCTCTGCGGTTCGACCCTGTTTATGAGAAGATTTCACGGCGCTTCTACGAGAATCCAGACCAGTTCGCGGACGTGTTCGCACGGGCGTGGTTCAAACTGACGCACCGCGACATGGGTCCGCGCTCACGCTATCTCGGCCCTGAGGTTCCTGCGGAAGATCTCATCTGGCAGGATCCCATCCCTGCCGTCAATCATACATTGATTGATGCAACGGACATCGCCTCCCTCAAGGGCAAGATCCTGGCTTCTGGCCTGTCAGTGTCAGAGCTGGTCTCGACCGCCTGGGCGTCGGCGTCCACCTTCCGTGGCTCCGACAAGCGTGGCGGTGCGAACGGTGCCCGTATTCGTCTGGCGCCGCAGAAGGATTGGGAAGTCAACCAGCCTGCCCAGCTTGCGAAGGTGCTCAAGACCTTGGAGGGCATACAGGGCGTGTTCAACAGGGCGCAGTCAGGCGGCAAGAAGGTCTCGCTCGCCGACCTGATCGTTCTGGCCGGTTGTGCAGGCGTAGAGCAGGCTGCGAAGAATGCCGGTCACAAGGTGACAGTTCCCTTCACGCCGGGACGCATGGACGCCTTGCAGGAGCAGACCGATGTGGTCTCCTTCGCCGTGCTCGAGCCGAAGGCGGACGGCTTCCGCAACTACCAAAAGACCCGCTATGCCGTATCGGCCGAGGAGTTGCTGGTCGACAAGGCGCAATTGCTGACCCTCACCGCACCCGAGATGACGGTGCTCCTGGGCGGCATGCGCGTCCTGAAGACCAACTTCGGCGGATCACAGCATGGTGTCTTCACCAAGCGTCCGGAGGCGTTAACCAACGACTTCTTCACAAACCTGCTCGACATGGGCACCGAGTGGAAGGCGGTCTCGAAAGACGCTGACGTGTTCGAAGGGCGCGATCGCAAGACAGGTGAAGTCAAGTGGACCGGCACGCGTGTCGATCTGATCTTCGGTTCGAACTCCCAGCTCCGGGCTCTGGCCGAGGTCTACGGAAGCGCGGACGCGAAGAAGAAGTTTGTCCAGGACTTCGTGGCGGCCTGGACCAAAGTGATGAACCTTGATCGATTCGATCTCGCCCGATCATAGCCTAAACATCTTCAATGGTGGAGAACCTCACGAATGCGGATAAAGAATTCGGACAGTGCGTGGCAAAAAGGCTAAAGTTGTGAAAGATATGTCCAGTGGGGCGCCGCATCTCGTCTCGTGGAACATTACCCTCCGGTGTCCCCTGAAGTGCTCCCACTGTTACGTGGAAGCAGGAATGGACGAGCCGGCAGGAATGCTCTCCACAGAAGAAGCACTGGCGGTGATCGACCAGATCCGGGAGGTCGGGACACCCGTTGTTGTGCTCTCCGGGGGCGAGCCGCTCATGCGGGAGGACCTCTGCACGATTGCCCGGTATGGCACGGAGCAAGGGCTCATGATGGTGATGGGCACGAGCGGGTATTTCCTCGACCGATCCATGGCGGCAAGTATGCGGGATGCGGGGATCCGGGCTGCTGCAGTCAGCATTGACTCCGCGGACCCTGCCGTCCACGACTCGTTCCGTGGCGTCAGCGGTGCCTGGGAGAAGGCCTTGCAGGGTGTACGGAACTGCCGCGATGAGGGTATCGGGGTTCAATTTTTATTAATTGTATCCCTCATTTGCACGGATGCAAATCGGAGCGATTTTTACGCTCCGTCTGGACGCCGGGCTGAGGCATGATACAACAATTGAAACCAGGGTTTTTTATTATTATATCACGGCGTGTATTGGTCTCTCTCTTCATAAAAAGGAGATCTGGAAAGGGAAATTGAAGCGGGATTTCGCGGGGGTATTCCAGGTAATCCCTGTCTTCCATGCTCTCCACTCATATGGTTACAACGGGGTGCTGAACCAGTGAGTGAACATATCCCAGCTGCTCTTCCCGTCCCCTGACTGATCTCCTTCGGCACTCCGCTGCTGGGTTTCCTGTATGTAGTTCAGTTCGTTTCCCGGCGTCGTATAAACGGTTGTATCTGTATAGACGAGCCCCCGGGTCTCCTGGAGCCCTTCATAATCGTATACCCGGGGACCATACTGGTATCGTCCCTGTTCCAGCCACCAGTCAGGATACCCTGGAGTGGTGGTTGTCTTATTTGCGAAATCGTTTACCATATGGTTACTGTACCTGACAACGAGGCTGTCGGCCAATTTCCACCACATCTCTACCACAGCGATACTGTTTGCACTGCTGTATTCCGTCAGGTGCTGCCGTGCTGCTACTACACCGCTACCAGAGAGGAGATCGAGGGCCTTCTTCTCGACATCCAGCTGGCGTTCGAGTTCCGCTTGTTCAATCTGCTGCTGGGTAGCCCGGATATCCTGGCTCATCATTTGATAATTCATCGTTGCCCAGTTCGTTACAAAGTTGAACGCCCACCATGCCGAATCGCGGGAAAACTCTGAACGGTTCGTGTTGTGGAACTCTTCGGGAACCGAGGTCGCACCCGCATAGAAGGGAATATAGACAGTCTCTGATGGTTGCGCAAATCCAAACCAAACAACACCCCCGACCGGATCCGGCATCCAGCTTCGACCCTGGGTAACATAGCTGTATCCGCAGTAAATCTCCGAGACAGCCCGTGGCCATGCACCGGGCTTTACCTCCCCGGGTGTCAGGAGATCGTGTGCATCAAACTCTCCCCGCCAGCGGTACGGGTTCCCGAACGGACCGGCAGCAGGGCCCATGGTCAGATCATACACCGTTCCCTCATAGTGATCACGGAAGAGTGAAAAGCAATCCCGAATACTGATTTTTTTATCAGGTTTTACCGAGAACGGGTAATCCTTCGAGAAGGTATCGTTCACATACGGGCTGAAATTTTGCGAAGGGGCTATCCGGCTATAGAGGCTCCATACCCGGGCAAGCGAATAGTACGGGTGGGAGTATTCACCGCCGCTCACGGTTACTAACCAGTCAAGGTTTCCCTGCGATCGATCCCACCAGCCATTCGTCTGTGCGGTAGAAAAGAGGTTCCTTGAGAAGAGAATATCTGGATTGTCTGGATCTACTTCCCGTATTCTGAAGATATTTGCGGCCACAAATACCTCGCCATCCGGCACCTTCTGTGCGACCCACAGGCCGCCGGTATTGTCGGGTGTTCCCCCTGCCATCTCGATGACCCACGCCTCGTTGGGATCGGCTATGGTAAGGGTTTCCCCGTTGCCATAGTACCCGTACTCGTCGATGAGGTTCCCAATCAGCAGCACGGCCGCGCGGGCAGTTGTGGCTCGTTCGGCAGCGATGTTGGATAGTTCGGAACTGTAGAATATCCTCTTTGAACGGTTGAAATCCGGCAGTACTTTACTGTATTCCGTGCATTCACCAAACATCAGCTGGTGTTCATTCATGATGCCGTATGCACTGGTGAAATACCCGTAGGTATGGTTCACTTCAGGGATATATGCAACATCGCCGACCTCTTCATCCGCTCCATGGGTTGGCTCATCGGTTCCCGAGTTCGGGTCATACCATACCGCCCGCAGGGAACCGGGGGGATGATTGGCCGCAGGCACGTAGATAAACTGGGTCTTTTCAGTCTCGACTTTTTTCCCGACCACCGCAGGGCCGAAGCCGTCATTCGTATGGCCGACAAACACAGATCCATCTGTGGATGCTCCTTTTGTCACGATGAACGTCGTGCAGCCGAGGGCCGGCTGGCATAGCACCATGAGCAGTATCCACCACACCACCAACGTTCTCATAAAGGCGGAATAGTACCACACCCCATAATACTACCGGAACATTAAGTTGCGATTTCCATCAGGTAGAAAACCCCTTGCCGGTGAATGAGTCAGTATTTGCTATGTATGAAAAAAATATCTCCTGTATGATTGATGAATGAATGAAATGGCTGATGTTATCCGGGTCCACTATGTGGATGATGAACCTGATCTACTTGATCTGACACGGATATTTCTGGAGAAGGGCGGATCATTAAAAGTAACCCCCCTGCAACTCCACCTCTGAAGCACTTCCAATAGTCAATAGCAAACATTTTGATGCAATAATTTCGGACTACCCGATGCCCGAGATGGGTGGAATAGAATTCTTAAAAAGAATCCGTCAACAGGGCAATACCACGCCATTTATCATATTTACCGCCGCGGCAGGGAAGAGATTGTAATTGAGGCATTGAACAACGGGGCGGATTTCTATCTGCAGAAGGGTGGGGAACCGAAATCACAGTTTGTGGAATTAACCCACAAAATCCGCCTTGCCGTGGAAAAACACCGCACTGAGAAAGAATTATTAAGAGCCCATGAAGAGATCCGCCTGAAACTCGAAGAAGAAAAAATTGTTTCCGAATTTTCCAGGTTTCTTCTCATGGCGACATCCTTGGATGAAGTCCTTGACCATTTCGGGGAGATTATTTTCAGCATTTCGGGTGCGGACTATTTGATGCTTGCAAAACTTGATCCCGTTGAAAACGCCATCGGTATTCATTCTTTCAAAGGTCTTGGTCCTTTTTTAAACCAGATTCGTAAGTTGACATCTGTTGCGCCGGAATCCTTGAATGTGCCGATGGATTATATCAGGGCGCATAAGGAACAGATGCCACTCGGGCTCGGACTGAAGAAACTCGATAACGGGATTTATACGCTTTCACGGGTTTACCTGCCGCAATTGGTCTGCACAGGGATTGAAACAGTCCT
>DATKYO010000123.1:0-3460 GCA_035528475.1 Methanoregulaceae archaeon
GAATCCAAAGAGCATCGTTAAGAGGGCGAGCCAGAAAGATGTTTTCGGATCAATTCCAAGCCAGATAAAATAGACCGGAATCCAGAAATTTGAGCCTGAAATGCCTGCTGAAATTGCGAGTATGGCAATGGTAATTCCCAGGGGGAAGAGGTAGAAATACGTCAGGAGATCGGACATTAGGATTCACGTTTTCCTTTTGAGAACTTCATTGCCAGATTGCCGGTAGTATCAGTTCCGCTTGTGGGTATTGATTAAGGATTCGTTTTTAAAAAGGGATCGAAGAATGAGCCTGTCCTGCCCACTTAATTGATCTTTATACTGTCCCCGACGAGTCGTACCCATTTACGTATCAGGAAAAACAATACCCGGTAAAAAGGACAGTATGATATAAGAAATGAACTCCCTTTGAATTCCAGGGTCTGGGACGGGAACCGGTATACTATCAGGGGCAGCCCGGCGTGATCTTTTTATCACTGGTAAACGTTATTAAACAGTAAGGTTGTCGCAATGTTTGAAAAAGTGTTGGTTCCCCTGGATTTTTCCGTCTATTCACAAAAAATTCTTGACCGGATCAGAGATATTCCCGGGATTAAAGAAGTGGTGCTCCTGCATGTGGTAGACGCGACCCGCCCTTCGGGACTGGTGTGGAAAAACGGGCACCCGCAATTAAAAAATACTCAGCTCCTCATGGCAGAAAAGAAAGAGTTTCTTGAAAATCTCGGTTTGAAGGTGTATACACGCACGGATGTGATAGTCAATGCAATTACCCAGGGAACAGTTGCACAGGCGATCCTGGAGACTGCGGAAACGGAAAACGTTTCCCTGATCATCGTGGGTGCACGGGGAATCAACCCCATCCATTCACTTCTTTTAGGAAGTGTCTCCTCCTCAGTACTCCGGCATGCAAAAATGAATGTTCTTATCATGCACTTCAATCCGGCAGTGGATATCACTCAGGTATCTTCTGGTCCGGTTCACCGCAACCTGTTTTCAAAAGTGCTGGTGCCAACGGATTTTTCCCGGTCTGCCGGCAATGCGTCCGCGTTTGTAAAAACGATCCCGGGGATACAGGAGATCATCTTCCTGCATGTCGTTAATCGCGTGGAATCACGAGAGGATATCGAGGTTTACCTTAAGGAAGCACAAACCCGGCTTGAGGTCATGAAACACGAGTATATTGATACGGGTGTTGATGTAAAACTTCACGTCCTGACAGGAGACCCTACTGAGACGATACTCTCGATTGCTGAGGAGGACGATGTATCCCTGATAGTGATGAGTGCCTACGGAACCGACTGGTTACGGGAATTGTTTCTTGGCAGTACCACATTCACTGTTGTACGAAGAACACTGACACCGGTTCTTATCATCCGGACCGGGCAGGAGAATAATAACAGCTGAAAATATCGTGTTGTTGGTAGTGGTTTCCTGCGCATTGAGGAGAAGCATCAGGCAGGTACTATGTATGAACGTCCCCTGGTTACCGTAGTTCAGCGTCTTTTACGCCTTTTGTGTTTCTCCCCGGCTTTCTTCGGATCCGGTTTTTTCTCCCGGTGAATATCCTCACTCTCGAGCTCGGCAATCACATCTATGGGATCATTCATGAATTTTGTCAGGTGGAGGATTTCCAGGAGCCTCTCCATTCCTATAAAATGCTCCGCCATCACCTTTGCAAGCGGCGACATGACAATCCTGCTCCCCTTTTTTTCTACAAGCCGGTGTGCAATCAGTTCGGGTAGCACGGGTTCCATGCTCCCGACCATCATACCGTTGATCCGGTTGAGATCGGCTTCCTCTCCATTACATGCGACAGCATTTGCCACGTACTCCTCCGAACTCTTTTCGAAATCATGCTCGGGCGCTACCTCCTCCATTTCACCCTTTAAAAGACGGATTGCGACCTCCTCTTCAGTAAACGGATTCTCCCGTGAATAGGTGCCTCCCGGCTCAGCAAGGAGTACGACGCGACCGAGGTCATGGAAATCCGGTCTTCCCGCCCGGCCCGCCATCTGGTTGAACTCCTGCACCGAGAGCCAGTCCCTGCCCATGGCAAGTGAGTCAAAGATTACCTGCGATGCGGGGAAGTCCACACCCGCTCCGAGTGCTGCTGTGGTGACAACTGCCATCAGTTTTCCCCCCAGGAATTTTGTCTCGACCTCCCGCCGCTCCTGGGATGATAGACCGGCATGGTATGCCGCAGCCCTCATGCCCAGTGCATCTGCGATCGTATGGCAGCGGGCCCGTGCATTGGTAAAGATAATGGTCTGTCCCCGGAATCCCTTTGACGACGTCCGCTTGTATTCTTCGGTTGTCATCTGTTTGATGGTCGGGATTTTTTGTTTACGTTCGAGAAAGAGAAGATACCGCTCCAGCCCCACCGGTCGTTCAGCGTACCGGACAAGACTGCAGTTCAGTTTTTTTGCCAGCGTTTTTGGGGAGCCAATGGTAGCAGAGAGGTACAGGAACTGCGCCTGCGGTGCGAGATACTTCAGCCGCGCAATCATGCCATCCAGACGGTGTCCGCGGTCTGCATCCTCGAGCATCTGTACTTCATCAATTACTACAGTCGCAATGTTTACCATCTTCTGCCCGCAGCGGATCATGTTGTCCACTCCTTCATAGGTACCAACAACGATCGGTGACTGGGGATTCCGGTCCCCGACTTTCCGGGTCTCGGGAAGGTTGAGCCGGCTCACTCCGGTGAGGAGCCCGGTTTTTGCCAGTTTCCCGTACCGATCAGTAAACCGTTCATATTTCTGGTTTGCGAGTGCTACCAGCGGTACCAAGAAAAGCATCCGTCCCCGCCCTTCAAGATAGTTCTTGATTCCCGCCATCTCACCTATGAACGTCTTGCCACTTGCCGTTGCCGCAACAACCAGCAGGTCTTTACCATGCAGCAGTCCCGCTTCGATCGACAGCTGCTGGGCCGGCATGAGCTGTGAAACCCCGCTGGCTTCAATAAAGTGCCGGGGAAGGGGGAGTTCTTCGATCGCTGCAGTCGTCATCACCGGGTGGGGTTCAAGACGGTCATACAGTGCGGCTTTCATCGTACGTTTTTCGGGTTGCAGCGTCGCAAGCACCCGATCAAGATTGCGGAACGTGAGAAGAAGGTTCTCGAGATGGGAAAAACCCTCCAGGCCCAGACGTCCGATATGGGATACTTCACGGCGCAGCTCCCGCTTGCCGCACTCAAGACATATCTTCTCACCTTTGCCATATGTGATGGTGTTATCCTCAGTCAGGGATGTGAACCGCTCATCCAGAAGACACATGCGGCAGGCATCAACAAAACCCGCTTTAATCTGAAAATCCCCAAGAAATGTTTCAAAATCCTTATCGGATTTGACAAGGCGGATATCGGCATCACGGAGCCGGGCAATCAGTTCCTTTGAAGGCGTATGGCGGTATTCTTTCTTACTGCCCCACTTAAGCCGATACTTTGTCGGGCGTGGTCCGCGAG
>DATKYO010000124.1:0-13882 GCA_035528475.1 Methanoregulaceae archaeon
GGGCATCAAGAACTGGGATGATGACACCCTTGTGGCCAAGGAGAACTACTGGGGTGAACCCGGCGGTCCATCCGAAGGTCCCGAGCCTATCATCCACCAGGAAGACCAGAGGAGCGATGCGCTGGGCAACGGCGACGCCGTGAGCCACCGCATCCATTACAACCCATGGCTCTACCTTACTGCTTACGAGATCTTCCATGACACCAGCAGTCCCATCAGGTCATATGGTTCTGACACTCTGCTGCTCCAGAGCGGGTGGAACACGTTATCCATTCCCTGTTCACTTGATCAGGATGCCAACACCATTGCAGAGATCGCAACCCTTGGGGATTTCCTTGATAACAACAACACCGAAGTCGTATACCAGTGGGACCCGGTCAGCCTGATGTGGATCGATATCGGGTCCAGTCCTGTTGAGATCATCCCCTGCCGTGGTTATTACATCAAGATGACCGAACCTTCCCGGTTCCCGGTCCTTTACAGTAGCAACCCCTCACCGGGACTCCCAACCTATGCTGTAGTCGAAGGATGGAACCTTATCGGCGCCCCATGGGGTATTGACCGATACGACGATTCGACCCCATACGACCAGGGACGCTGGGGTGTCGCCAGTCCCGACCTTGATGACGATGATGCGTTTATGCCGGTTTGGGAAGCCCTTGAATCCATCAAGGAAGGATCCGGAGGTACCAAAGGAGTGGCCGTTGTTATCAGCCCGTCTGTGCCGGGACAGTACACCATCTGGAGTTCCTCCGTAACCGATGGATTCTGGGATCCCATCTATAACTATAATGAGATGGTAACCGGAGATGGTTACTGGGTCTATATGGTCAACCCGTCCACTTACGCCGGTTTCGAAATAACCCCGTTCTACTTCCCGTAGATGGGCAGAGGAAACACAAATGCTAGAAATAACAAAAAAAACGGGGCGGGAATCATCCCATCCCGTTTTCAGGAGGATGAAATGAGGAAGAATGATGCCAGGTGGAATTTCCTTCTTTTAACCATGGCGATACTTTTCAGTTTCGCCATATGTGCCTCCTATACCGCTGCAGCGGACAGTACACCGATTCTCCCTCACAGGTTCCATGGAAACGTAACATTCAACGATGAACCTGGCGCGATAGGGACATACATTTCCGCTGAAGTGACGGGGGGCGAAGGGAATTTTACCACCGTTGAATACGGACGATACGGAAGCCAGAGTTTCCTCGGCGACAAACTTCTGGTCCAGGGAAATATCAGCACAAGTGCAGAAATCACATTTTATCTGAACGGATTTGCTGCCGAGTGCTATGATGTGGACACGGGCGGACCGTGGCAGGCGACCTATCCGTTCACCCCGGATGATGATACCAACCTGGATCTTCGTGCATATGGCCTTTTATATGTCATTGAAGCCTCCGCAGGCGAAGGAGGATTTATTAATCCATTTGGTACGATGGATGTCTACGAGGGTCAGAACGTCACATTCAACATTACCCCTGATGCCTGTTACCGCATACTGGATGTCCTGGTGGACAACAGCTCGGCAGGCGCCGTCAGCGAGTACACTTTCAGCCTGATAGATGACAACCATACCATCCAGGCATCATTTACACCGCTCAACTATACGATTATCTCTTCCTCTTCGGAGGGGGGATCGATTGATCCTTCAGGGAGCGTTGAAGTCCCGTGTGGCGGGAATATGACATTTTTCATTGATCCCGAACAATGCTGGGAAATCGATGATGTGGAAGTTGACAACATTTCTGTCGGTGCGGTTTCAGAGTACAACTTCAGTTTTGTTGATGATGACCATACCATCAATGCAAGCTTCAGTCATATTACCTACACGATAAACGCTTCAGCAGGTCCCAATGGAAATATCTCCCCCGAGGGAGACATCCCCGTCTATTGCGGTGATGACCAGACATTTGCGTTCCTCCCCGATCAGTCCTACAGGGTAGCCGATGTCATGGTTGACGGGGAGCCACAGGGGAAGATATGGGAGTATACATTCCAGGACGTCGCAGATAACCATATAATCAGCGTTACCTTCGAAGAAGGGCCGCCCGAGTACTTTACCGCACCACTTGGAACCGGTTGGAACCTCTTCTCAACACCGGTAAAACTTGAGACCGGGCATCAATACATGGAGGATATTTTCCCTGATCCGCAGATCCAGAATATTGATCTCATACTGGGCTGGGATGGCCTTGGGTGGTTCATACCAGGGTATTCCTATGAATTAAAACCCCTGGAATGTGTGTACGTGCATACCACATCCCCGGCTACTGCATATATTTATCCCTCGTCCAGCGTGACCTCCCCGCCTTCACGAGGCATGAACATCGGCGTAAACCTGGTCGGACCTGCTCCGGCCTACCTGAACGGAACATTCCCCGCTATGCCAGTGGACCAGGCATTCAAGAGTATAGAGGAAGCACCAGGAAACCTGACCGGCTATACGATGATAATCAGCCCCTCACTCAACCAGCCGGGCTGGGTATATGTCCCTGGCGGTACAATCCAGCAGGTTCTGCCATACAAGGGCTATTGGATTGTAATGGAAAACCCTGATACCCTGTACGGGTTTTCCACGACCCCAATCTGTTGAAATTCGTAGTACAGAGAAGATAAAAGAGTAAAATAAAAAAAGGGAGGGGAACAACCTTCCTTTATACAATTTGGAGTGTACAAATGAGAAACCTACCCTTTGTATCCATTATATCAGCGTTTCTTTTCATCATCATCTTATGTGGAGGAATCGCATTCGCACAGGAGACTACACAGCAGCCACTGCTTCCGCATGCATTCTATGGCACGGTCGAAGTCGCAGGCCAGCCGTCCGAGGCGGGTATACGGGTGGAGGCTCGTGGCGATGGAATCAATGTCGATGTGAATGGGAATCCGATCTATACCCATGAAGGAGGCTACGGTGGATTCGGCGGCATGAGTGCCAAGATCCTTGTGCAGGGATCAATTAAGCCCGGAACACCAATCGAATTCCTGGTTGGGGGCGTGGTAGCCGAAGTCTATGATGTCAAAGCCCAGAAAGGGTGGGACCAGAGTTACCCCTACACCCCTGGCGATGTGACTGAACTCAACCTTCGCATCTCTTCCTCTGTGACCCCTGAAGCAACCGGCGTGGCTGCAGGTGCGACAACATCACCCACCGCACAGACCACCGTTGCAGCCACACAGGCTGCCGGCAAGGCATCAGTTCCCGGTGTCTCTCCAGGTGTAACCCTGATTGTAACGCAAGCGGTAAAAGCAGGCGGGACGGTGGATGTACCCGCTACATCGGCTGGAACCGGACAGCCCGAAGCAGGCACAGATACCGGTGAACAATCACCTGAACCTGATACTGTGGAAACTGCCGCACCTGGAACAACCGGCCAGTCATTCTCCTCAACATGGATGATCGGTGCAGCCCTGATCATAATAGTCATCATTGGAGGAGCCGCTTATATCGCCAGCAGGAAAAAAGAGGGAGATGTAGAAGAGAAAACCGAGGAAAAAATAATCGAGGAATCTGAAGAAACTGAGGAAAATATAGAAAATGAAGAAACTGGGGAACCAGAAAAAACTGAGGAATCTGAAGAAACTGAAGAAAACAAATAATTTTTTTTTGCTTTGTTGAAATCTTTTTTTTTCAATTAATTCAATCTATTATAAAAACAAAATCTCAAATGTGGTTTAGATTTATCAGACGCTCCCGGTGGCCACGCTTCGCTTGCCCCTGATGATGCGGCGAACCCAAGGAGGGGATAAGAACTGCAATGGGGAGTTTTCTCTCCAGCATTATAATAATAAGACAAAAAATAAACATTCTGGCCTGATTTGGGACATTCATTTTTATCACTGGATGATACGTTTCATTTTATCGGGATATACTTTTCATATCCACGAGAAATCTGAATTATAAAAATAATTATACCTGTGTTAATCTCTAACCTTCACTATCCTATCAATTTATTAATGATCTTTTCATAAAATAACCCAACCAGAGCCTTCAATCTCCGATTGACATGGCTTTTCGGATCGTTGTTACACAAACCGCCTCATATGCCTGTAAAGAGAGGAAAACGTATGAAACGGCCGATTGGAGGATGTGATATGTCTGAAAAAATCCTGAAAATATTTTTGTTTTTTGTAACAATAATGCTCATTATCCCGATATCAAGCGGAAATTTGTTGATATCAGGTGAAAAGGGGGACGGGATTCGGGCCCCGGTGAATCCTGAATTTCTCTCATATCTTGAGAAAATATATCCGGAAAGAATCAATCCCGAAGACGAACATTCCCTGGGATATATCCCAAGCCCTGTTGATCTCTCTCATAACCGGGGACTCTATATCACCAATCTTACTGCCCTGCACCAGGCAGGAGTTGCTACTTCACAACGGCTTGAATCACTCCAACAAGGAACCTTAGTCGGCATATCCGGATCATTTCCATCGGGCGTCTCTGCATCTTTTGGCAACGATTCGGATTTGACTCTGTCGGCAATGAAGAGTGCAGGAGAAAGGGCTCCTATAAATAGCGAATTTCTCCAATATTTTGAAAAAATACGATCGGGTGAGACTGAATCAGGCGATGACCATGCACTGGGGTATATCCCGAGTCCTGTCGATCTCTCCCATAATAAAGGAAAAAGGATAACAAGTGTTGATATCCGGAAAGGAGCAGGCAGCAGGCTTGATTCTCTACCCACGAGCTACCTTGTCACCGCATCCGCATCTCCCGCATCAGGCATCACTTCATCCGGGGGGCAGGGGTTGGATCTCCGGACAACCAGCAAAGTATCATCGGTGAAAAACCAGGAGCAGTGCGGAAGCTGCTGGGCGTTCTCAACCTATGCATCTATGGAGTCCGTGCTTCTCCCCGGTGAATCATGGGACTTTTCGGAAAACAATATGAAAAATACTCACGGGTATGATTTCTCACCCTGCAAAGGGGGAAATTCCATAATGTCCACCGCTTATCTTACCAGGTGGGACGGGCCTGTTACCGAGTCTGTTGACCCGTATGGTTCATATTCCTCCAGTTCCCCGAATAATGTGCAGGAAGTAAAACACGTGCAGGAGGTATGGTTCCTCCCTTCACGAAGCGATCCCCTCGACAATGAGAATATCAAACGGGCGCTGATGGAAAAAGGGGCGGTTTATTCGACAATATACTGGAAAGAATCATATTATTCCGGATATTATGGCACCTATTATTATGGCGGGAGTTCATTCCCCAACCATGCGGTAACAATTATCGGATGGGATGATTCCTATGAACGCACCAATTTTGAACGGTTGCCATCCGGAAATGGGGCATTTATTGTAAAAAACAGTTGGGGCCCTGAATGGGGAGATGACGGGTATTTCTATGTCTCTTACTATGATACCCGGATTGGAATGGATAACGCGGTATTTATGGCCGAAGACCCTGAAAATTTCCAGAATATTTACCAGTACGATCCGCTGGGGTGGGTTGTGTCATATGGCACCGGGAGCGATACCGCATATTTTGCCAACATATTCACATCATCCGGAACTGAATACCTGTCTGCAGTCAGTTTCTATACTGCTGTTCCCGATGCACCGTACCAGGTTTCCGTTTATCTTGATACACACCAGGACCCCGTGAGCGGATCATCGGCAACTACGCTTTCCGGCACAATTCCCCAGCCCGGCTATCATACAATCCGCCTGACTGATCCTGTCCGGCTAAAAGCAGGGCAGAGGTTCTCGGTTGTAGTGAAACTCACCACACCCGGTTATAATTACCCTGTAGCAATGGAGTATCCTTACAGCGGTTTCTCTTCCCGGGCATCCGCACAACCAGGCGAGAGTTATGTGAGCAGCAACGGGAATACCTGGACCGACATTACCAGAACTTACGACGATACAAATGTATGCTTAAAGGCCTTTACAACCGGCACAGGCGTTATACAGACCGTTATTCCCACACCAACGCCAACATATACACCCACCCCCACTCCAACACCGAGCGTCACTCCCACGCCATCACCGACACCTGCCCAGGATACAATTTCTCCTGCCATATCTCTCACTTCTCCCCGGACCTATACAACAGCAACACAGGGCTCAGATATGACCATTCAATGGTCCGCGTCTGATAATGCGGGAATCGACAGGGTATTCATAGAATACTCGACAAACGGGAAGAAGACATGGATAATGGTGGCAGACAATCTTCAGAAGAGCGGTTCATATGTCTGGAATATCCCGCCGACTGCTCCCTCAGGAATTGCATACGTAAAGGCCACGGCCATCGATACATCCGGTAATGCCGGATCCGTTATAAAATCAATTATTATCAGGACATACCTGACCACAAGGAACACTTATTCATCCGCCCTGGCAAAGATGCAGTCTGAATCATCTGCAAATGAGTCTGCTGAATCAGATGGCATTCACAATAACGGGAATGAAAACTCACCGGCCGCACGGATACTGACACTTCCAGGTGCTCCTGCGGTTATGTCACAAAGGGCTGTAACGGCGGATTCCATCGAAGGTAAACCCGTCGGTTCTGGCAGTACTCTCATTACGCCGGATGAAAACTCACCGGCCGCACGGATACTGACACTTCCAGGCGCTCCTGCGGTCATGTCACAATGGAAAGAAGAATAATTATCAAGATACAATAACTACAGGAACATTGGGGCTATTGACGTACAGGGCATGGCCTGATATCCTGAAATCCTTTATGAGACATACACTTTCTCCCGGATGCATCCTCTGCCATGAGGGTGCAAAAATGGTCCTGTTTCTCACCGGTACCTGCAGCCATACCTGCTGGTACTGTCCTTTGTCGAAGGAGCGCAAGGGTCATGATCGCATCTATGCAAATGAATTGATGATTTCGGACCCGGATGAAGCAGTCAAAGAAGCATTACGGATGAGCGCCCTTGGTACAGGTATCACCGGTGGTGAACCCCTCGAAAAGCTTGAAAGAGTGGTCCGTTTCTCCCGCCGGTTGAAGGAAGAGTTCGGGCCGGCCCACCAGATTCATCTTTATACGAGTATTCCCCCCACTGATGAACACCTGCGGGCCATTAAAGGACTGGTTGATGAAATTCGGCTTCACCCACCCCGCGAATTATGGGATGATATCGTTCATACCGAATATATGCGATCAGCCAGGGCAGCCCGGAAAATGGGTTTTGTGATAGGGATCGAAGTGCCGGCCCTCCCGGGATTAGAGTTGCTGGAGGCCGCCCTGCCGGAACTCGATTTTCTCAATATCAACGAACTCGAATGGGGTGAAAGCAATGCCGATGAAATGCGCAGGAGGGGGTTTGAACTGGAAGATGGAGCCCATAATGCCGTTCTCGGAGCAAAAATATGGGCACACCCCCTGATCCGCCACCAAAAAGTCCACTGGTGCTCATCGCAGTTTAAGGATTCTGTTCAGTTGAGAAAGAGATTACTCCGGATTGCCAGGAATACTGCCCGTTCTTTTGATGAAGTGACCGAAGATGGCACAATTATCTATGGTGCGCTTGAGTGCGGCAGCACTCCGCCCGCAATCCTGGATGAGATTGATGATGAGATGTATGAATTACGAGATGGTGTCATAGAGATGGCCTGGTGGATTCTTATCGAACTGGGGGACTCCCTGTCAGGGAAAAAATCTGTAATTGAGCGCTATCCTGACCACGGCATAATAGTGGAGGTGACCCCCGTCTGATGTTCCGCCGTCTTGTCGACCAGGCCTATGAGAGTATTCTACAATGGCAATGTCGCCATATTCCACGCCATATCGCTATAATACAGGATGGAAACCGCCGTTTTGCCTGGACGCACCGTATGAAAAGCAGGGATGGACACAGGGCAGGAGCGGACCGGACAGAGAAAGTGCTTGACTGGGCCCATGAGCTTGGTATCCAGCATATTACCCTGTATTCCTTTTCAACAGAGAATTTTTCCAGGGATCAGGAGGAAGTGGAAGAACTCTTCGCACTTTTCAAGGAAAGATTCGAGAGAGTGCTTGATGATGAAAGGGTTCACCGTCATCATATACGGGTGCAGATGGTTGGCGACAGGAGCATGCTTCCCCCCGATTTGATTGAAGTCATCGAGAGAGCAGAAGAATCGACAAAGAATTATAACCGCTATTTTCTCAATGTCGCCCTGGCCTATGGAGGCCGGAATGAAATAGTACAGGCAGCCCGAAAAATTCTTGCTGAAATTGAAGAAGGCATCCATACAATTGATGATATCAGCGAAGAATTCGTAAACCAGCACCTGTACGCAGGAAGGGATATCCCTCCCGTTGATCTCATCATAAGGACCGGAAATGACTACCGGACCTCAAATTTTCTCCCCTGGTTGGCCAACGGGCATGAATGTGCAGTGTATTTCTCTGCACCATACTGGCCGGATTTCCGGAAGATTGATCTTTTCAGGGCTATTCGTGTCTACTCACAGCGGGTAGAGAGCCAAAAAGAGGAGAACAAGACAATTTGTATCTGAAAAATTCTAAAATATAAGTCTGCATTCACCTGCCGAACCGTCTTGCCCGGGACTGGTAATCACGAAGCGCCCGTAAAAAATCCACTTTCCTGAACCATTTCCAGTTCACGTCCGAAAAGAAAAGCTCAGAATAGACCGCCTGCCAGATAAGGAAGTCTGTCAGGTGGTCTCCTCCGGTCTTTATGACAAGATCAGGCGTATACTGAAAAGTGAGGTGCTCCTCGATCACCTGTTCTGTAACCTCCTCGGCCCTTATGTGTTCCCGGGCCATTTTCCGCAGGCAGTCCACGATCTCATCACGCCCGCTCTTTCCAATGGCTACAAGGACATCCATTCCTTTTCCATATTGCTCATCTGCCTGGCCAATATGAATATTCAGCCGGGCAATTTGCGCAATCTTTCTGATATCAGGCAGATATGGTTCCATCCTGGATGGATCGCGGGTGCTGATATGGAACGTGATACTCGTTATCCCCGTGATCGCATCAATACCTGCCTCGTGAACCATACGTTCCCTCACACTGTTCGAGATCTCCCTGCACCATCCAGTCACCTCGTACATTCGCATAGGTGCCTCTTTTACGTCCCGTTCAGTGATCATGAAACAGATATGCGCTGGAAGCACCGATATCTTTCGCAACAGGGCTTTTTCATATAGCCAATAGATCATCCGGCCCACTCCAGAAGAGAGGAAAGAGTCATGGCATTAAGGATATCTGCAGGCGTAGCCCAGCCTCTCCGGGCCGTGACAACCCCGTAAAACATATTTTTAAATTCGTCGATATCATGCGAATCAGTACCGATTGCAATCGTTGTTCCTTTTATGATTGATTCCTTGATGTACATATAATCCAGGTCAAGCCTGTAGGGAGAGGCATTGCATTCCAGTGCAGTGTGCGTTTCTGCAGCCCTTTCTATTATCCTGGAAAGGTCGATCGCAACGGGCTGGCGGCGACCGAGGATCCTCCCCGTCGGGTGTCCTATGATGTGAACGTATTCGTGCTCCATCGCGGACAATACCCTTCTGGTCATAGTATCTCTCTCCTGCCCAAAGGCAGAATGGACAGATGCGATTACAATATCAAGATCAGATAACACCTTGCCGGGAAGACCAAGACTGCCATCTGCCATGATATCCACTTCGATGCCGTGAATGATATGGCAGCCGGAATCCCTGTTTGTCATTTCTATCTCGTGAGACTGCTTCTTTAACGCCTCCTCATCCAGTCCGTGGGCAACCGCCAACGTCGCAGAATGGTCAGAGCAGACCAGGTACTCGTATCCCATAGCCTCCCCTGCCCTGGAAAGATCGGCGATTGAGAGTTTTCCGTCACTCCAGTTACTATGCATATGAAGATCTCCACGGATATCCTGCATTTCCAGAAGTGATGGCAGGGTATGCGACATGGCAGCCTTTACTTCCCCCCAGTCTTCTCTCAGTTCGGGCACAATGTATTCAAGGTCAAGGAATTTGAAAATTTCTTCTTCAGAGGAGAATTCGTTTAATTTTCCGGTTTTTCTATCCACTATGCCGTATTCGTTCAGTTTATAGCCCTTATTAATAGCGATTTCGCGCATCCTGATATTGAATGCCTTAGAACCGGTCAGGTACATCAGCATGGAGCCAAAAATTTCAGGACGTGAATACCGTACATCCACTCTTTTTCCCAGGCAGCGTATGGATGTCCTGCGTTCGCCTTCATCGATAATTTCCTCTGCAATGGAGCGAAGTCCTGGATTCAGGCCAAATGGAGATTCCAGGCTCACAATATCGATGTCTCCGATTGTACTCGTTCCTCTTCTGTAACTGCCTGCCACCTCATATGTCCCTTCGGCGAGGATACTCCTCACACGATCAACCACTGCATCCGCCTCAACCCTGTTCATTCGGCCGGACTGCTCCCGGTTAATGGAAATTGCCTTCAGGAATCCAGCCTCTTTTTTCTCTCCGAATCCTTTAAGCGCCCTTATCCGATGACCGCGTGCAGCTTTCTCCAAATCCCCGATGCTCTGAATATTCAATTTTGTCCAGAGTTTATGTACAGTCTTTGGCCCTACTCCTTCCAGTTTTAACAATTCCAACAATGAATCAGGGATTACTGCCTTCAGTTCTTCCAGTTCCCGGAATGTCCCCGTTTCACCCATTTCCCTTATATTCCTGGCTATATTCTTGCCGATACCATTTATTTTTGCCAGGGAATCCTCGCTCATATCAGATACATGAGAGGCAAGGCGCTCAATCATATCTGCGGCACGGTAATAGGCACGGACTTTGAATACATTCTCACCGGCTATTTCAAGCAGTTGTCCCATAAAATAGAGCTTATCAGCTACCTGCCGATTGGTAATTTCCATGTAATTCCTGCCCTGAAAATACTTCTATTCTGATTGTTAATCAGTGTATTCCATATGTATTTACAGGTATATCCCTTCAAATGGAAGTATATGTAAGAAGTCTGCGGTCCCGGAGATTAAGTAATATATAGCAAATCCCTTTTATTTTATCCCTATCCAAACCCATATTATTGCCAACTATAAATTTATTAGAGATGCAACCCTCTTCCCGGGAAGACTATCTTGAGGCAATCTACAAATATCACCAGGAAAAGTGCAAGGCGCCGAGGATCTCTGAATTGGGATCCTTTATGGGGAAACCGGATGAAGAGGTGGAGAGTATACTTGCCGTCCTGAAGAGCGCCGGGGACCTCGAGTTGCATGAAGATGAGATCCTGTTGACGCCCCGGGGCATGGATATGGGTCGCCGGATAATGAGAAAACACCAGATCCTGGAATGTTTTTTCACTGAAATGCTGGGCATGGAACCCCGCATTGCGTCAAGTGAGGCCTGTGTGCTGGAACACGATGTCTCTGATGAGACTATTGATCGTCTGGGAAGATATATCACAAATCCCTACACTTCCGGAACTTTTTCCTGCAAGCGACGTATTCGCGCGGGATGGACTTGCACATCCATCCTTGATTTTCCCGAAGGTGCGGAACTTATTGTGAGGAGCGTGTCCTGCGGGGGAAATTATCACCGCCTCGCAGACCTTGGTATATTTCCGGGCGAGAAGATCATTCTGGTCAGAAAACTCAACAACAAAGCAGTAGTGATCAGGGCCAAAGGATGTGACATCGCCTTAAGTCCTGAAATCGCAGGATTCATCATCGTGGAGCAGAGTGAATGAAATTCGGCCTCATCGGAAATCCCAATGTTGGGAAATCCCTTATTTTTCAACAGCTCACAGGTCTCGGAGTTGAAGTAAGCAACTATCCGGGGACCACAGTTGACCTGATGCGGGGGAATGTCTGTTACAAGAGGGAGATCATGGAGATCGTTGATCTCCCCGGCATATATTCTCTTGATGGAGACTCTGATGAAGAGAAGACGGTAAGGTCTTTTGTCCAGTCCGGTCAGGCCGATATATATATCGCAGTCCTGGATGCTTCACACCTGGAACGAAATCTCTACCTCCTCATCCAAATGGCAGAGTATGAAAAACCCATGCTTATCGTGCTGAATATGATGGATGAAGCAGCAAAGCATGGATTTGAAATCGATATCGCCGGACTGGAGGAGATGTTTGGCGTGCAGGTCATTACGACCACCGCCATCCAGGGAAAAAATATTGGAAATATTATTCCAAAAGCAATATTTTCTCCTTTAGAACCGCATATCGAGGTTCGATACGATCACCATATTGAGGCAGCCGTACGGAGCCTGGAATCCCTGTATCCTGTCAGCAGGAGAGAAGCACTTCAGTCCCTTGAAGGACTGGCAACAGATCCTGATCTAATGGAATCCGCTGATTTCCTTGCCCTGGAAATTGAGAAAATTCATCATATGTCGACTCGACAGATTATCGCGGGTAATCGCCACCATTGTGCCGCAAATATCGCAGGCAGAGTGATTAAGGAAAAAGAACCGCACAGATACCAGGACATGGATCGAATACTTACCACCACGATGCCCGGCCTCCCCATTCTTTTTGCAATACTGGTTTTCACCCTCATGACGGTTTTTGTAATCGGGTCCTGGCTCGAAGGAATAATTGTTGGATTGTTCGATATAATCATCATTCAACCATTTTTACAAATGGGGCTGCAACCATTTTTCCAGGAGATTGGATTTGCAGCTCTCCTGGCTTTGCAGGCAGGGTTCGGAATTGCATTCCCGTTTGTGTTTACTTTCTATCTGTTCATCTCTATTCTTGAGGATTCGGGCTATCTCACACGGGCGGCTTTTCTTGCAGACCGTTTTATGCACAGGCTGGGTATGCACGGTCAGGGCATTATCCCGATTGTACTGGGTTTTGGCTGCAATGTCCCTGCGATAATGAGTATTCGGTTTTTAAAAAGCAGGCGTGAACGCATCATAGCGTCATTTTTAGTCTCAATGATCCCCTGTTCGGCGAGAACCGTGATTGTTGCAGGGATTGTAGCTGCGTTTGTAGGCATTACAGCCGCTTTAAGCATTTATGTGATAATCTTCTTCCTTGTAATCATCACGGGTATACTCCTTTCCCGCATCACACCCGGTGAACAATATGGCATGATACTGGAGATGGCGCCATTGCGACGTCCCATCCTGAAAAATGTCCTCTCAAAGTCATGGATTCGGATCAAGGAATTTTTATATATCGCTATGCCGTTACTTATCATAGCAAGTATATTTCTTGGAATCCTGCAATATATTGGCGCTTTTGACATATTTCAGGCATGGATTGAGCCATTCTCCACCATGGTTCTCGGGCTTCCCTCTTATGCAACCACGGCCCTGATTTTTGGCATCCTCCGAAAAGAAATGGCTCTGGAAACCCTGGTTATACTTGCCGGAACTGCTGACCTCGCATCAGTTATGACTGGTGTGCAGCTCTACATCTTTGCCATCGTAAGTGTCCTGTTCATCCCATGCATATCGACAATTGCAGTCCTGCGACGCGAAGTAGGCATCAAAATTGCCGTTCTAGTTTCGATATATACCCTTTTCCTGGGAATAGGTATAGGAGCACTTATTAACCTCCTCATAAAATGATGGTTGAGGAATGTACAGCTATAAAACCGGAATCCAAGTGATAGATGAAGTATTGGAAGGGTTGGAACCCGGAACCAATATCCTCATTCTTAGCCCTTCCCTATGTGGAGGGGATCTGCTTGGATATTTGATTTCAAAACCGCTAGCAGGGGAGTTTTCAATCATATTATCTACTGATCGCCGTTCAATCGATCTTGATACGGTAATGGGGATAACCGATCCCCTGAAAAATCATATAGGGGTAATAGATACAGTAACAAAGCTGTCGTCACCGGAGGTCGCCGACTCGATGAGAATTAAATATGTCGCCAGTCCCAGCGATCTTACCGGAATCGGGATCAAGTTTTCCCGAATGGTGGAAGAAATTTT
>DATKYO010000125.1:0-18849 GCA_035528475.1 Methanoregulaceae archaeon
GACCGGGGTATCGATCCGGTTCCCGAAACCCAGGGCATAGTCACTTCCACAACAATCGATGCAGTCGGCAACTTTGCCACTGCAAGCGAAATCCAATGGAGGATTACTGATGATTGGCGTGGATTGCCTGAAGTTCCGCCACTGGGTTGGACTATTAGAGGTGGAGCAGTAATTTATGAGTCCACATACACCGAGGACACAGTATCTTCAGGTGTGGGCATGATTGCCTACGACAAGGAGCTCGACGTCGAGACCTCCGGCCAGATCTCGGGACAATGGAATATCGAGGCCGTGAAGGAACTTGCCTTTGTCGGCGTCGACGGAGCCCGTGTTGTATCGACTGACTACATCATGGTTGACGGTGCTGCCCACTATTTAGCAACCGAGGAAGTAGTAATCTGTCCGTTTGCAAGTCCTGATGGATCAAATGCATTCCCGACATACTGCAACCGTGCCGGAGCCGGAAGCACTATCGATATGACCGTAGCCAATGTACGAACGACTTCAACTGACAGGTTCGTTATGCCGTCGGCCGATCACCCTGTGGAGATGAACCACGATATTCGCGTTAGTGAACTCGTGACAGATCTGCCATCAATTGGGATGGCATCCGCGAACATGGAAGTGCTAATCCAGGAAAGTTACTATTTTACCTTAGGATCATTTCCAGAACCACTTAGTGAGAGGATCGAGTTTACCGAAGAGACTACAGTAGATGGCGACATCACACTCTTCGAGAAACTGATGCACTACGAATCTATGCTCACCCGTCCCGGGCCCAATATAAGCTAATGATGAAATAGTATCGGGAAAAAAACGATGGAAAAGCCCAGGGGAGAAAATCCCCTGGTTTTCCTCGATTAATTTTTTTACACGAAACGTCTCGTATAAATTGGTAAAGTGCTTCGGGAAGCCTGATCTCTCTTTACCAGATATTCACTCCAATGCAGGCGGCACGTTCGTGTAGGTGGCAATAACGTCTCTTGTGTTATCTTTGAGTTTTAGAAGTTCGCCATCGATGCTGTAGGATTCCACACCTCCGAGCATGGCAAAGTACATCTGCTCCTGGTTATCGATACCTGTGGGTGTTTGACAGATCATCAGGGTGCTGCCGATGGTCCCTATACCAATCGCTCCGGATTCACCTGTCTCGTAGGAAGCAAAGTAATTGTTGCATCCACCCGATCCGGTGAGTTTCGCATCCTCGCCGAAAACAGAGGTAATCTCTGTTCCGGTGATTACATTTTCGGCCGCAAGTATCCCGTTATCGAATGAAACGAGGTACCATGTAACCCCTGTGAGCATCACCTGGGGCGGGGCGGGGGTCTCAACCGTCGTGGAGACCGGTGTAAATTCCTGTGTGGGTGTGGGGGTGGTTGCAGGTTGTTCGGGGGGCGGCTGGGTAGTACAGCCCGTAAAAGCCAGCATCAGGACAACAAGCCCTGTTATCACTACAATGTATAATTTCTTCATAACAAGTTCATCTTGGTTGTAAACATTATATCAATTGCCCTTTCAGCAACAGACTGAAACGCCGCCTATCATGGTCATCTCAATTGCATTGGCAGGGCAGACCTGAACACATGTACCGCAGCCGGTGCAACACACTGTATTAAGACAATAATATCCGTCCCGTCTCATTTTTATACAGTCATTTCTGCAATAATGGGCACATGTCCCGCACTTCTGGCAGAGGTCTTCTGAAATCATTGGCCTGTAGGCTGCTAAACCATACACCCCTGAATAATCGAAATCAACGAGCATCCCTGGATCCCCCCATGACACAACTCCCTGATTCAACCTTGGGCGAGGTGAATTGAAAAATATATTGGGGTTTCGTATTGAACAGTTGCTGGTGTGGATAGTGCATATATCTTTAATCATCATGTGCATATGCCCGATTTCAGCTGATGTCTCCAGAGTCGCAGTTTCGCAATTGGGAGCAGCGTGGGGCATACGGCAAAGAATCCTATCTCGCTATCGATGATAGCAAAAAACCGATAAATGTCATTTCTTCAAAATCTGAACTATAGATTTGAAAATAGTATGTAGTTATGAACGGGTTGCGGAATAAATCTTCTATTGAACTTTCAACGAAGGATTTATTATCTGACGATGATCTGTTCATAATAGAGACGCATTTTCCGTCAATTCAGGGGATATCTCGTGATTGCCATACGCTATTATCGGATATATGATATTGGCAGGGAAATTGACCTCAATGTGCTGGAACGGGACCAGGCCATAACATATCCTACGGCAAGGACGCAATTTCTGCGGGTCAAGCCCAAGTCTATCATGATCGAGGACCCCCCTCTCATCCTGAAGATGGATCCAGTCTGTGTAGAGAAGGACGGACAGATCATTGAATTTACTACCCTGAGCCGTGTATATGATATCGGGGCAATCAGCCTGTGTTTTGTATACGAAGATCCCGATGGTCTTCCGGAGGCACTGGAGAAGATGGGCATTCTCTTTGCCGGTCAGGAAGGGCTTTCGGAGGCATTCCGTTCATATATTCCAAAAATTGAAGAAATCTTAAAACCCCACATCAAATCAATTTCAATTGACCAGGAATTTTATGAGGATTATACCGTCTTTGTCACCGATCATCTGGATGATTCGGTTGACCCGGCGTCACTCCTGATCGGAGAGCGTAACAGGATTTCAGAACAGATGCGGGAGGAGATCGTAAAAAATTCCCTTAGCTACACTGAAAATGACCTGGCCATCCTCTCCTGGGACTCTGCGCTTCTCTGCAACCCCGAGTATCCCCTGGACCTGATCGAACTGATTGAGTTTGCCAATGTGCAGGTTCTCGAGCTCCGTTATTATGACAGGGAAATGATGCGCCAGATGGAGAAGATGTATGATGACATCGAACATGCCGATCGTCTCTGGCGGTTCCGCCGGATGCGGCAGTACCACGAAATAATGGCCAAACAGATGGAGATCTATGCCGAGATCTCCGAGATTACCGAGAAAGTGAACAACCTGATAAAAGTGACCGAGGATATCTACTATGCCCGGGTCTATGCGACTGCACTCAAGGTACTCCGCAGCAACCAGTGGAGCGGGAGCGTCAGCCGCAAGATTGAGGTTGTACAGCAGAATTATTCCATGCTTTCAGACGAGGTTCGCATCCAGCATTCCTATTTCCTGGAGTGGATCATCATCATTCTCATAGCCCTCGAATTCGGTCTGGCCATCTGGCAGAGTTTTGGTTAGATCACGGATATCGCAAAAGGAATGATGCTCTGCTCTCCAACCGTTTTCTGCATCCGGGGAAAAGGGAAAGATGCCCGCCAGTCTATTTGAGATTCTTCTTACACCACAATATAGCCGTTTTGCTCAATAAGTTGCGCCAGACGATCTTCGGCATCCTGTGAATAAAATGGGATTTCCGAAAGAACCTGTTCCCATAATTCACGCAGTGTGGCATCCTCACTCGAAAGCGCAAGTGAGCCGCTTACACTTCCCCTGAAAGATCCATCAACTGAAAAAATCCTCATACTCACACACCTGTAGGCCCTGCACTGTGACGGGCGGGTTTTATGGATTGTACAGATTACATGATCCCCGGAAAGACGAAGGAACGGGCATGCAGAAGGGTGACTTTCTGTAAAAGCCTGGTCAGCGAACAGGTCGCGTTTATCTTCATCTAGATAAGCAAGAAACTGCGTTCCAGTAGACACGCTGCAGGCACAGAATTCGAAAGATCCTGTTTGGCTTTCAATCTGTATATAATCGCCAAGGTACATACAGCAGTTTCCGCACTGCCTGCATTCGAATGTCATCAGGTACCTGTTAGTAGATTCGGTGTCTTAAAACTATGACTGGAATATAAAGCATTTCTGATGATTAAATCATATTGATGATTCTAATAAAAAAGCAATTTCAAATGGGTTATTCAAATCAGAAACCTCGTGTATTTTTACTAAATCCCTGGTATTGAATTGGACCGGATCGACACAAAAGCAAGAAACGAATTAATTAATATGCTGGACGCGACCGACATGGCCGTCTTCCAGCCGTACCTTAATCCCGTGAGGATGGAAATCTGAACGTGTAAGGATCTCCCTGACTTTGCCTTCGGTCAATTGCCCACTTCTCTGGTCTTTTTTCTGTTCGATCTCAACCAGATCTCCTGGTTGGATGCATTTTCTCTGCCTGCAGTCTTTCGCGGATTTCATTGAAGTCTCTCTTATTTTGGGATTGCCCGGGTGTATTTCCCAGATAGTTCCTCGTGCATTACCTCAAAAACCAGACTTTTGGTTTTCCATTCGATAATAGTATGAAATATACAATCAGGGAACTGTATTTCCTATGATATTGACCAGTATATATCGGCTGGCTGGCATTTCAAGATATGTACATTGACATCTCATTTGATTTTTTTTATTAGAGGGAAGTGATACATGTGGTTCTCTCTTCATCAATGCTCTTTCCAGTGCAGGGAGATCAAAAAAATTCGGGGGTTTTTCGCTGGAAATTTTCAAAGTGGCTATAATATCCGGCCAGCCGTTTTAAAAGCGGCAGAGGGGTTAAATTTTTGCACCTGATCAGAGACCTGACCTGAGCAGCATTCGCATCGTATCTCGGAACTGGTGCCACAGGACTCTCAACTGGTCATTAATGTGATGAAGGGCAGCCCTGTCATCACCAGAAAGTGCGGCCTGGAGTTCGCCCCTCATTCCTGCGATATCAGACATGATCTGTTGAAGCTGGCTGGTGTCGTAGCCGTATTCCTCCATCACACCAATTATTTCGCCGCCCTCCTGTACATGAAGGTCAAATACAGAAAGCCGGTACTCTTTATGCAATTCCCATAGATCTTCCTTGAGCCCTGGATCGATCCGGGTGTCGGACACGACCCCGGTTTCCTGCCCTGCAGTTACAGCGGCAACTGGAACGGCCAGAATTGCCAGCAGGAATAGTCCGAGCAGGGCCAGCCCGAAAGTGCTCTTCATTTTCATTGTTTTTCATCTCCCATATCATCGAGGCGGTGCATCATTGCCCGCCTTAAACAATAATTTAAAATCACCGCATTTAATTTGGAAGAATATGGAGGCTACCGGGCCGATGCCGATCCTGACCAGGTTTGAACCAGCTGGTTATGCATTGATGTATGAAATATTTGTATTCAAGATACTCCGAATTATAAAAAAAATCAGGTGAGGATGGCAAGAAGAACCATAAAATTTATGCGGTACATGCAAGGATATTCCCTGATATAAAACGCGACGATTTTTGAGATGCGCGGCATTTTGTGAAATTTTTATATTCCTATAAAAGATTGGAAATGCGGTCCCTACCCTCATCAGGGGACTTTCCACGTAATATAATGGGATGAAGGAATCCCGGAAAACCGGAATTCCCTTTTATTTTAGTTACCAGACCTCAGGGAAGGCCATGTTGGTGTAGATATCCTCAAGTTTTGCCTTATGACCGCGTTCCATGTTTGCTAGTTGCTGGAAGACCATCTGCTGTTCAGTGTCATCACTTCCGCACGCACACTGTGTATAGACCTGCATGGCGGCCAGTTCTTTCCTGATTGCCAGTACAAGTCCCTCGACCGGCTTCATGTCAGTGCTTAGGCGGGGCAGATCCGTGGTCTGAGCAACCCTGTAATCATGAGAAGGATCAAATTTCAGCGCTTTTGCATCCTTGGATAGATATCCTTTCAGGACCTCATGATGCTGCATCTCTTCATCTGCCAGTTCCGCAAATATTGATTTTAAGGTTGAGTCCCTGACTTTGTCGGCAATATAACGATAGAAATCGTATGACTCAATTTCCTGTTCGATAGCATCAGATATGATCTGTCGATACTCTTCACTTTTCATTTTTTCAAACCCCTATAAAGTATCCATAGAGCAATTATTATATTAAATTATTGTGCCCGGAAGAAAGTGAAAAACACAAGTTCCCCTCTTGGAGGAAGAAGCTTTCCTCTCTATAACAATTCGGCAAAATTATGCTCTTTTAAGGGAAGAGAAAGCGGAAATATTGACCCTCCGGCAGAGTATCACGAGTGACAGGTCGCAGTTCCCGAATATATGAACACAGGTCGGAATGTTTTATAGAATCTGTATGGCCGAAAAAAATGTATAACTTTTATGATGAAAAGTCAGGATCATTCAGCCGGAGTGATGCATATTTGAGTAGAGAGTAGATACCGTCGCTCATGGGGTGCACTTCAAGGAAGGCGTCCAGATCATGCACCTGAACTCCGCATTTTGAGAGAAATGCCGTATACGCGGCGATAATGCCTGCTGCCGGAGCTGCAGTATGAACTGCATTAAGGTTGCCGGAATCGGGGTCTACCGTTATCCTGGCAAGGCCCGTGGTTCCCGTCGGGACAGACCAGAAAGTACCGGGGCCTGCCGGACCCGGAACTGAAAATGTTATGCCGTTCGGATTGTCACGCTCCCAGAAAGCCAGTTCAGAGAACAGGTTAAGGGACTGAGGTATCGCATCATAATCCATGACTGCGTCCCTTCCCAGGATATTTTCAGCTGCCACCACACCCTCCCTCCTGGCCACAGGTGTCAGACAGGGCGAACCTGTCACGTCTCCGCAGGCATAGACCCCCTTCCTGCTGGTCTGCATCCTGCGGTTCACAATGACCTGGCCCATTTTCCCGATATCAACTCCATGTAGCAGTTCCGATCGGGGAACCAGCCCTGCAGCCAGGAACACGGCATCACACGGGATCTCGGTGGGCACCTTTTCACCAATCGATACAGACTCTGCACGGTCATCCCCGTTTATTGCATTGATATTACAGTGTTCATGGATATGTATGCCCTCAAGTTCTTTGAATGCCGTTGCACGCAGTTTGGGATCCAGGTTTTTGAGGAGGTCGCTTCGACCGATGAGATGCACTTCGCTTCCGAACTGATGGAAAATATACGCAAATTCCACTGCCATGATGCCTCCCCCGATAATTGCCAGCCTTCCCGGAAGCGTAGTCATGGAAGAGAGAGTGTGGGGATGATATACTTCTGAAAGCCCTGTTCCATTGATATTGGGTATTCGAGGCATTGAGCCTGTGGCCACGATAACGGCATCGGCTTTCACGCTCTCTTTACCTATATAAACCGCATCTGCTTCCAGTCGACCTTCTATTCCATAACGGATGTCGACGCCTGCGGCCCGGGTTTCTGCATCAAGAATTGACTCGATTTTATTCTGCACGAGTCTCATTTCCTGCAGCAGTTTCGGAAAATGAACTTTTGGTGCAGAATCAAGGATGCCAAGGTGATGGAGCTTCCGGGATGAGTCAAGAGATCTTGCCACATCATTCAGGGCGCAGACCGCCATACATCCGTAATGGAGGCATTGCCCTCCTATTCCTCCTTTTTCGACAAGAGTAACTTCTCTCCCTGCCAGGGCCAGGTGTAGTGCTGCTGTTCTCCCCGCAGGCCCGCCTCCAATAATAACAATCATAGAATCAATCAGAGGATCTCCACGCCTTCATCCATGGGCTCTGAGAGTATCTCGCCGGAAAATGCATTGACTTCAACAATCTTTTTCCCCCTGATCTGCCATACGGGGACGTAAACCTGCGATACTTTCAGTTGAATGTTTTTCCTGTCAGGCGTGATAACCTTCTCCTCGTAGAAGATTGCATCCCCTTTCTCCTGTTTAAGCCTGACCCTCTGTGTGAGCTGGTCTATGATTTCTTTGAAAATTCTCTCTGTGGCTTCATCATTCGAGATATGGGGTTGACCACTTCCGCATCACCTGGAATCGGACTATCTACAGCCATAGCCTGGTTTGCATCGAAGTGGATGCCGTTGATGGCATTGATGGCCCCCGAACCTTCCGCATCGAATGGGATGTGTTTTTCCTTATATACCTGATCTCCTGAACTTTGGAAATCATAGAACCAGTGTGGGATAAAACGCAGGTGTGCAGTACCCTTTATTGATGCAATCTGTTCAGCAGCTTTTTTATTCACTTTTAGCGGAAGGTGGCGCAGGGTGATACCCGCAGTTTCGTCCCCCGCTTCTTCTTTTGTTGAAATGATGGGAATGACATCCGATGACGTAAAAGAGAGGGAGAGCTGCCGGTCCAGTATTCTTGCAATGGCCGACTCGCCCGCATAGCGGACGAATTCCTTTATGCCCCAGACAATTGAATGATCCAGGGGTATAGATTCGCCGATTGTAAAAAGTAATTTCTTGCATGTCATCTCCTGATTATCAGCCTTCAGTGTATAACTGGTGCAGTCAAATTCATTGATCTTATCCTGTTCATCAGAACAGAGGACCAAAAGGCATTCTGCATCGCGGATAGCAGAGAGGTCCAAAGGTGGATCAACCTCATTTACTTCGTAGCCTGCAGATTCCAGTATTTCTTTCATCCCTATTTTCGCCTTTTCCCGCGTTTTTCCATCCATCAAACATACATTTCCTCAATCTTATAGAACAATTTTTCTATTGCGATGAACGAAGAATAATTAATGAATCTCCCCCTGAAGTTTGTGAATCACAGGATTGAAGAATATGCCATGCAGGTAACATATGACCCCAGGGAAGGGACCGGCAATATAATCTTTAATCTTTCGCTGATCAGGACAGAGGATCTGGAATACGTGATTTCCACATTCAAGGATGCCTTCAAAGCAGGTGTGTGCGTGAGTGGCCTGGTCAGATTCATACCTCCCGGTGAGATGGTCGGAGATTTTAAGGTGCCGGATGAGTCCACCGCTGTCATTAACATGTGCAGCTCCACACTGGATGGCGTGTTAATGGAGAGAGGGGTGCCGGTAAATCCAATTGGGGGGGGAGTTGTCGAGGTCGACCAGAGGGTTCCCAGGAGATTTACCCACATAATACTCTATGAATATACGACAATTGACCCCCTGCAGGTTCTTATCTCCCAGGAGATCACCTCGGTAAATGCGGTGATGAGGAGGGGATCAGGAAACGTGCTTGCAAATATCCGACAGTGCCATATGGAAGCAGAATCTTTGATCGGGGAAGTAATGGACGATCTGGCAGGAAGTAGTTTCTCGGGTATCCTGGATGTGGGTCTTCCAAACGCCCCTGCATTGGGTGTTGCAGTTGATCCGCAGTATATGGGTATTGTGACCCTCGGCGGGACAAATCCCATGGCTGCAATAAAAGAGGGGGGAATCTATGTCCTTACCCAGGCCATAAAAGGGGTGATGGATGTGACGAATTTGAATGATATTCTGGATTACTAATCTTCGGGTTTGGCCCATGAGGAGAAGAAGTCCCAGTACATAGTAAAAAACCTGACAAAACCCGATGCTTCTGAATATAACGCCGTTGTTCCCTCTTTCATTGAACCCATTATCACCATGGCTTTTGTTTTATCGATAAGAAAAACGCCACCTGCAAGAGTTTTTCCTGATCCATGGCCATGCCCTTCCGGAGGTATTTTTACCCAGACATTCATTCCTTCGGGAACCGGCCCATCCCAGTAGTCGGTTACCAACTCGATAGAAACCCGCTCTTTCATATCTTCCAGGATCTCCCTTATCTCCTTTCGCAATCTGCCCCAGTAAAAAATGATACTGATGCTTTCTCCGGCTTTGGAAATAAGATCCAGTAGACGGACCTTGATATTTTCTTCTCCATAGATGCTCCAGATAAGCTCCTGGTTGGCCCGATCCATATTTGAACGTTTCCGATACATCCGGTTCAGATCCTCGCGGGCTCTTGCGGCGTCGGATTTGATTGACTTCATGAGGCTGTCAATGCCATCGTCAGGCTTTACCGGATTGAAACGTTTGGGAGAGGTGTTTGAGACCGAGACCAGGTTTTTCTGGACCAGCCTGTCCAGAACGGGGTACACTGATGCGCGGGGAACCCCCGATATCTCATGGATCTCAGTGGCCGTGGCCCCTGCAACTCTGATCAGGGCAATATAGACCAGGGCCTCATATTTGGTAAGCCCAAGAGATTTGAGAGATTCAGCGATAGGAACCTGATTTACTCCCGGTTCATCCATTGAATACATATATATAGTGTTTCATAATAAATGTTGTTATAGCAATAACAACAAGAGGTCCGATATGAATATCCGGTATTTTATAATATTCACGCTCATTGCCAGCATAATAGCGGCGCCAGCCCTTGCCGGTACAAAGTATATGTCCGGAGGGCCGGCCCTTTCGGCTGCTATCGCCGGTTCCAATGAATTTGTTCCTGGTCAGGAAGTGACTATCCCGGTGATGGTGGAAAACAAGGGTCTTATTGATATGAAGTTTGTCCAGTCAAGCATAGTTGAGAGGGACGATCTTCCAAATACTGCCAAAATGATGATAGTTGCGTTATATCCTGGCGATGCCCCGCTGGTTATCAGGACGGATCCCCAGATGGTGGGAGATATTCACGGCGGAAAGAGTGCCCAGGTCTCATTTGTTGCCAAAATAAAAGCAGATGCCCCTGCAGGAGAATACCTCCTTCCCCTGCAGCTGCACTATACTTACCTGCGCTCTGCCGAACAGTTTGGTCAGGACAGCATTGACTATAGCTACAAGGAAATAGATGAAATCCTGGAGATTCCAGTAAAGATCAAACCCCTGATTTATATAAAGGCGGACACAGTTGCCACCGAACACCTGAATGCGGGAAATGAAGGCTATATAAATCTCACAGTACGAAATGCCGGTTTCGAGGACGCCGAATCGGCCATCATCAAGATTGCAAGAAATGGCGAAAGTCCGGTAATCCCCACCGACAGCAGCGTCTATATCGGAGATTTTCCGATAAATTCAACAACAGAAATCCGGTTCAAAGTGGCAGTCTCACGTGATGCGGGGGCACAGACGTATCCTCTTGATTTCTTTGTTGTCTACAAGAATCACGAAGGCGATACCATCACTTCGGATAAAGTCACCATCGGCGTGCCTGTGGGAGGAAAGATCGATTTTTCTGTTATATCACCTCCCCAGGAAGTGAAATCCGGGCAGAAGACAGTTATCGAAGTGGTATACGAGAATGCCGGCGCTGCCACAGCATACAGTGCCCAGGCAAGGGTAAGTGCGGTGGACCCGTTCACCAGTAATGATGACACCGCGTATATCGGAGACATTGAACCAGGGCAAAAGGCAGTTGCCAGGTATGAGGTGAGCATCGATGGGTCTGCAACACTGAAAGAATACGGTCTTGACTCGGAAATCAGGTACAGGGACGCCCTTGGCAACAGCCAGATTTCCGATACCATGAAGGTGAGGATCAAAGTAGGCGAAGGATCCGGCATTAATCCAATCCTGGTTGGTATCCTTGTCATCGCCGCAATCGGCGGGGCAGCATATTATGTGTTAGTACATAAAAAGAAGAATTGATGTTTGGCTGGGAGGGGGATCTCCCCGAACCGTCGGTCCGCATGGTCAGTGATATGCAGGCCGTATTAAAAGACCCGGAGTGTTCAATCCGCGGTCCCCTCTATTTTATGTATCGCGATCTCGCCAGAACCCCGGAAGACCGGGAATGGCTCAAATATCGGAAATTGCGTTATGACATCACTGTGATACCTTCAAGGGTTGTCTGCGGTGAGAGGGTAAAGACAAAAGGTCATCACCATCCCAAGAACCTTTCAGGTGTGGGATACCCGGAAGTATATGAAGTGCTGGAAGGAGAGGCGCATTATCTCATCCAGAAACGCGATATGAGTGATATTGTACTGATCGAAGCCAGGAAAGGAGATATTGTGATCATACCCCCATCGTATGGCCATGTGACAATAAATCCGGGGAATTCCCGCCTGGTGATGGCCAATATTGTATCCAATGAATTTTCCAGCGAATACAACGAGTATGAAGAGATGCGGGGAGCCGCCTATTATGAACTTGCTGACGGCTCACTCATCAGGAACAGGGCGTATCCTGATATTCCAATACTCAGGAGGTTCAGGGGTGAACCGCTGGCAGCATACTGCACTCTATGCCGGGCCCCGCTATATTCACTCGTGGGAAATGACAAAGACGCACTGGAGTTTTTGAACAGGCCGGAAAGGTATCTTCCGGAACTTACAAAATGCCTAGAAGGTTAGGCGGATCAAGACGCTTATGTTCGCTTTTTTTCACAAATGAAAGGACCCTTTCCTCAATAGCGCTGGCACTTTTCCATCCATTTTTATCCAGGGCGATAAGAGCGGAATCGATATCAGGATAGGTGAGGCCAAGTTCCTCCTCGTCACTCTGGCCAGCCCAGAGTCCGGCGGAAGGCGTTTTTTCAATAATCGTTTCCGGAATGCCAAGATATCTGGCCGCATCATATACTTCCGTTTTATATAAATGCAGTATCGGCTGGATATCGGCGGCATTGTCACCATATTTCGTGCAATATCCAAGCATATACTCTGTGCGGTTCGAGGTACCGCACACAAGCCGCCCCTCCCGGTTTGCATAATAATAGAGAATGGCCATCCTGGTTCGGGCCATCAAATTTCCAGCCAGGTACGGTGATTCGCTGTATTCGGGGATAGATCGGTATGCATCCAGGATACCATCTATGGAGATGACAACGTGTTTCATGGAGAGCTGCTCGCAAAGCATTGCGGCATCATCCAGGTCTTCGGGCCTGGTCACCCTTGTGGGAATGGTGAGTCCCAGCACCCGTGACCCACCCATGGCCCGGCAGCACATGGCCGCAGCGACGGCCGAATCGACCCCCCCGCTCATACCGATTACCAGCCCGGAGCTTCCGCTGCTCCAGACGGTATATCTGATCATCTGTTCGATACGCCCCAGGGCACAGGATCGATCTTCATTCATCCTACATCACTAGATCAGACCAGCCGGATTAATCTTTTCAAATTTTTGACATTACCCATGGCAATAAGATAATCTCCTTCCATTATGGACTCTGCCGGGTCCGGCCGGATAACTGACCGGGTAAGTCCTTCTATTCCGAGTATTTTCACGCCGGCTTTCATTTCGATCCACTCCACATTACGGGATATCTCCTGCAGTACCCTCTTTCGGACCACTTTCTGATTATTTGGCAGGTTAATGATGATATGGACGATATCGGACAGCACCACTCCCGCAATTACCTGACCGCCAATGGTGGGGAGGAGGGCTACATAATCAGCCCCTGCCCGGTAGAGCTTGTCCACGGAAACTGCCTCGTTCGCCCTGGCCAGGATTCGGAGGGAGGGATTGAGGTTCCTTGCCATAAGAGTGGCAAAAATGTTCACATCATCGTCATTCAGGGCCACGATACAGAACTTGGCCTCTTCGATATGTGCCTTGCGCAGTATATCCTCATCCTCGGCATTTCCTACCACTTCGCTTACAGGATGTTTTTTCCTGTCAATGACCACACAGTCGATTCCAAGCCCTGTCAACTCATGATATGAAGATGCCCCTACATCCCCGAAGCCGGCAATAATGGCCATTGCACTTTCTTCTCCATCAGGTAAAAATTCCCGTTCCACCATTTCCTGGATGCGGCTGACTTTCCCGATCAGGAAAAGCATGGTGGTGGTATCGATTTCCTCTTCAATGGAAGGTTGAAACAGGAAATGACCTCCCTTGGAGACGAGAAGAGTATCCACGCCATACAGTTCAAAAAGATTGAGATTACCAAGGTTACGCCCTGCTGCCCGGGACCCTGGTGTGATGGGAATATTGATTATCCGAAGTTTTTTGTCCAGATCGGTCACCATTTCAGAGGGCATCCTGTCATAAATCGTCTCTTCCACGATAGTGTCGATATGGGATGTCAGGGTGGCATGCCTGGCCAGAATCTGGCCTGTCACATGTTTGGGAGAGAGAACATATTCGGCTCCGGCATACCGCAGGTAACGGTCGAAGGCCAGGTTATCAACGACAGAAATGATTCGCCCCGTGCACATTTCCCTGATGCCAAGGATAATATTGGATGTGGTCCGTTCATCTTCGCATACGATTACATTGCTGGCATTATTCACCCCTGCATTGCTCCAGGTCTCTGGATTTGAGTAATCTCCCCATATTACATAGGCCCGGTTCCCATAGGTTGCCGAAGCATTGCGGGCCATTTCCTTGTCTTCCACCACAATCAAAATAGGCAGATCCGAAATCATAAGGCTCTCAATGAGTGACTTTACCAGTTCGCCATAGCCGATTATCACCACATGATCATTCAGTATGCGGTGAACTTTCCTGGGAGGGACGGACTGGAACAGGGAAGAAAGATATGGAATTAACAGAAGGGGAATAATCATGAAGATAAGGATGATGCCTGTGACCATCATCACGGCCGTCATCAGCACGGTGATCTGGTTTGAAAAAGGGAGTAACTCCCCGTATCCTGTCGTGGTGACGGTCTCCAGCACGAAAAGGAGGGATGTGGGCCAGGTAATGGATTTCTTTTCCAGTATCGGATAGCTATAATGAAATATTGTAGTATATGCAATGATCTGGACTGCAAAAAGAAGAAAATAGATACCAATCTTGACCCTTCTTGAGGTGCTGAGTACAGTCCATAGCATCCCACTTCTATCCTTCATTGCGGTCAACCTCTGCACGCATCTGGCAGCTTCTGCAGGTTTCCCCGCACGGCTCGCCGCATTCAGGGCAGAAATGGCTTTCTCCACCCTGTAGTGCACCATAGGACGCAAGTTCTTCACCCAGGTTTACAAGCGAGTACCGTGTAGACGGGTGCCTCCATGCATAGTCATTCAGTATGTTCCGTACATCTGCCCGGAGGGCATTGTGAGAATAAGGGCATCCGGCAGAATCAAAATCTTCAATTTGGAGATATGCGTAGAGGGCAACCTCACGCTCCGGGATATATAAAAATGGTTTTATCCGCTGAACCAGCCCTTCCCTGGGAATTTTCTTCCGCACGAGGCGCCGGGCATCTCCACGAAGTGTGTTCATCAGTACACTCTGTGCCTCATCGTCCAGATTGAGTCCCATTGCCAGCCGGGTAATCCCAAGGCTCCGTGCGGCCCGGTTCAGGCACTGCCTTCGTAATACACCGCAATAGGAACAGGAGAGGCTGTCTCCTTTTATCCGAACAATTTCATCAACAGTAATGCCGAATTCCTCATGAAATGTAAATGTGTGATGTTCCACTCCGAGGGCTTCGGCAATTTTTCTGGCTACCGCCGGATTTCTATACCCGCTTATTCCCTCATCAATAGTAATAGCCAGGAGGCGGACATCCCGCCTCCTGGAGAGAAGACCCTTTAAGAAATGGAGAAGAGAACTGGAATCCTTGCCGCCGCTCAAGGCCACGGCGATCGAATCCCCGGGTTCCAGCCAACGGTGGGTTCTGATTGCTCTCTTGGCTTTTGCCTCAAAGTCTGCAAGAAAGTGATTTCTGCATAGATGAAGTCCTGAATAGCGCTGGAAGATGATTGCAGGGCGCTTGCACTTGCTACATTGCATGGGGGTATCAGATCAACATTTATCATTCCCATAGATAAAGTGTGTACAATAAATGGCAATTTCAGCAGACCAGATCAGGACTCTCCATAAATACGAAATCCGGATTCTGGCAACGATTGAGCGTCTTATGCGAAGGTATAGCTGGGTACCGTTTGACCAGATCAGGAAGACAATAAATCTCTCGGAATCTGAGACCAACTATCGTCTCGGGCGCTTGATTGAGATGGGAATGGTCAGGTTTGACACTGTCCCCTACGATGGGTATGCGTTGGTATTCGGGGGATACGACGCACTGGCTCTTCTCTCGCTCACCCGGAAAGGGAGTATCCAGGCCCTTGGAAGTCCTATCGGTGAGGGCAAAGAGTCGGTAGTCTATGAAGCCCTGGGCCTGGGGCCGGTTGCCCTGAAAATCCATCATATCGGGCAGAGATCATTCCAGTCCGTAAGGGTGAACAGGGAATATATGCCTGATGAAGGCCATTGTCCGTGGATATTTGCTTCCCGGCATTCTGCAGAACGTGAATACGAGGCATTATGCCGCCTTCACCCCGAGGTAAGTGTTCCGCTGCCGATCGATATCAACAGGCATGTAGTAGTAATGGAATTCATACCTGGTGTCAACCTTAACCGCTGCAGGCTCGAAAATCCGGAAACGATCCTTGACGAGATCCTTTTGCAGGTGAGAAAAGCCTACCGTGCCGAAGTCATACATTCCGATCTTTCAGAATACAATGTAATGATTGAGGATGAGCGCTGTTATCTTATCGACTGGCCTCAATGGGTGGAGATTGGGCATCCGAATGCGGAAGAATTGCTGGCCCGCGATCTGGAAAATATCACCCGGTATTTCCACCGTAAATATGGCATTTTCAAATCTCTCGATGAAGTGATTGAGGAGGTGACCCAATGAAAGTGTACGGGATTGATATTATCAGGGGTTCGGTTCGATCCCGTTCGCGAAGGCCACTATATGCCCTTGTGAAGATGGAGGGGGATGAAATTGTATCAGAGAGCGAAGTGACCGGATTTCGCCTCTTACGCATACTTAATGGGGAAAAACCTTCCATTCTTGCTGTGGACAGCCTGCAGGAGATTGCGGTCGATCAGCACGATCTCTATGCATTCCTCCAGTCTCTTCCGCCTTCGGTACGTCTGGTGCAGGTAACCGGAGGAGAAAGAAAAGAGAGTCTGGGGAAGGTTGCAAGCCGATTCAATATCAGCTTTAACCGGTTCGACCCTTTTGACGAAGCAAGGACAATTGCCAGGGTGGCAAGTCTTGGGGCGGGCTCCGAAGTTATCGCTTTCGAAAATACCAGTGAAGTTGTCGTCAGCAGGCACCGTTCCCTTGGAAAAGGCGGGTGGAGCCAGAACCGCTATGTAAGAAAGATACATGGGGCAGTCCAGCAGAAGGCACGGGAGATCGAGATGGAACTGGTGGCCGCAGCGGTGAAATATGAAAAAAAAGAGACGAAGGCTTTTGGAGGATCCAGTCGTGTCGCGTTCGAAGTGCATGCCCCCAGGGACCAGCTGCCGGTCAGTTCATACCGGGGGGCAGATGTCCAGGTCCGGATCACCGGGAAAAAACTGGAAAGAATACGGTTCAGGCCTTTATCCGGAAAACCATGTTATCTTATTGTTGGAATTGATCCGGGAACCACCACCGCGATAGCTGTTCTCGATCTTGACGGGAACCTCCTCCATTTGACAAGTTCACGCCAGATGTCTATGTCCGATGTCATCGAGTTCCTGTATAAAATCGGAAAACCCCTCATTATTGCTTCAGATGTTCACGATATGCCGTTTTCTGTGGAAAAAATACGCAGGGCATTCAATGGTGTCGCGTATTCTCCGAAGCAGGATATGAGTGTGGGGGTAAAACTTGAATTATCCTCGCCTTATTCGTATCAGAATGATCACGAGAGAGACGCACTCGCCGCTGCACGCGAGGCATTCCGGAGCTATAAGAATAAATTCCAGAACCTTGTAAAGAGGGTTCCTCCGGGTTATGACCTGGATGAGGTGCGGTCCGGGATTGTAAGGGGGCAGTCACTTGAGCATGTCCTTGCAGAAATGAAGGAAAAAACCTTGCCTGCAGAGGAAAAAGCGCCGGAGATGGAGATCGACGAGAAGAAGGACGAACGAGTTCGGATACTGGATGGGAAGGTAAAAAGGCTCCGCGGGCTGGTAGTCGAGTTGCAGGAGGATATAAAAGTCAGGGACCATGAGACAATCCGCCTCAAAACCCGCCTTAAAAAGATCAGGTCCAAGAATGAACAAAAACTTAAAAAGGACGCGGAGATTGTAAAAAGGGATGTGATTATTCAGAACCTCAAAAAAATGCTCCGGAAGGAGGAGCGACGGGCAAAAAACCTTAAAAAAAGACTGGAAAGGATTCGGAAATATGAGGAGGTACCACCCGAAGCCGGTATACTGCCCATGAAAATTCTTCCCTCTCTCACCAGGGAAGGAATAAAAAACCTGCAGGAGGAGATGGGCATAAAAGAGGGTGATCTTCTCTATGTTCACCGCATCGACGGCTGGGGGAGGGGTGTGGTAAAAGAGCTGGCCGACATCGGTGTGAGGGGGCTGGTTGTCAGCTACCGGCGGGACAGCGAACCGGATCCCGCACTCATATCAATATTCATGGAGGTAAATGTGCCTCTTGTCCAATCGTCGTCGATAAAAGCGGAAATCAAGGGAAAGATCGCTTCTGTCGAGAAGGAAAAGATTGAGAATGCCCTTGAAGAGTGGGAAGAAGGGCAGGAAGAGTACGAGCGGGAGAAAAAAGCCCGCATGTTTGAGCATATCTACCGGGAGTACAGGGCAGAGCGGGGAAAGGAGATGAAGAAGGTTGAATGAACGAGCCCTGCGAAAAGTAGTAATGGATACTATCGGACGGGAACACTGCCTTGACGACTGTGCGGTATTTCCCTGCGGGAAGACCAACATTGTGGCATCTACCGACATGGTTCATGAAAAGACCGACTTTCCTCCCGGGATGACCGATCGCCAGATAGGATGGATGAGCATTGCGGTGACACTCTCGGATATTGCGGCAATGGGGGCGGCACCTTCTCTGGTGATGCTGGCGGTCGGCCTGGACAGGGGATCCCGCCTTGAGGCAATCCTGCACGGTGCAGCTGAGTGCTGTAAGGCATATGGAACAATCCTTGCCGGCGGCGACCTTGATGCCCATGATGAGCTCACAATTGTAAGTTCGGGAATCGGGTTCGCTGATCATCCGGTGAGGAGATCGGGCTCGAGGCCCGGTGACCGGCTATGCATTACAGGCATCCCCGGAAGATCCCAGGCCGCACTTGCAGGATATCACCGGTATGATAGATATCTCTATGAACCCCGGCCACAGGTGAATGAAGGGATATATCTTGCGGAAACCGGGGTAACTTCCATGATGGACAACAGTGACGGGCTGATAATCTCATTATATGACATGCTGGAGGCGAATCCAGGCTGCGGGTATATGG
>DATKYO010000126.1:0-40524 GCA_035528475.1 Methanoregulaceae archaeon
TTATTCCTGATTGTATTCGGTCTTTTCAGGATCTATTCACGCTTCGATGAAGAACTCCGGATGGGAAAAGAACGTGAGGATGCGGTCCGGAGAAGCGAACAGAAATATCGTGTACTTGCTGAATCATCGAATGATGCAATCTTTCTCATTGATTCCTCAGGTATGTTTACCTACCTGAATCAATATGGTGCAGACCTGTTTGATATATCACCCGAGGCAGTCCTGGGCAAGACACTGGAAGGAATATTCTCACCTCCGTCTGCTGCCGAATTTCAGGCAGCTATCAGTGAAGCCCGGATAACCGGAAAGCCTGCATCGCGGGAAATCAGGGTATCAATTGGTAACCGGGATTTCTGGATGGAATCCAGGTTTATTCCCATCAAGGATGATAAAGATCTTCCCGGAATAACAATGGGTATTGCAAGGGATATCACCGCAAGGAAACGTGACGAGGAGGCGTTAGGGCTGGCACACAGGAAACTAAACCTGCTCTCAAGTATTACCCGGCATGATGTTCTGAACCAGCTTACGATTCTCATGGGATATCATGCGTTGATGAAGGAGAACACGGATGATCCACAGTTAATGGACATGCTGGAAAAGGTAGGCGGAGTGGAAGATACCATCGAGCGAATGATCTCGTTTACCCGGGACTATCAGGATATCGGTGTGCATTCACCACAGTGGCAATCAATTCGGGAGAAAACTATGCGGGCTTATCAGCAACTTAATACTCCCCAGTTTACATTGGAAATCCCCGAAACGGATTATGAAGTGTTCGCTGATCCTCTCCTGGAGCGGGTATTCCTCAACCTGATGGATAACACCGTGCGGCATGGCGAATTTGCCAAAAAGATGATGTTTTCATGTAAGGAAACTGACCAGGGTCTGAATATTTTTTATGAGGACGACGGAATGGGGATCCCTGAAAGCGAGAAGGAGCAGGTCTTCAATCAAAAGTATGGAAAGAATAGCGGTTTTGGGCTTTTTCTCTCAAACGAAATTCTATCAATCACAGGAATTAAGATCAAGGAAGACGGGGTGTACAGGAAGGGCATACGGTTTGAAATGAGTGTCCCCAGAGACATGTACCGCCGGGTTTAAGCAATTGAGTTCTCATTTACGGTAATTCCCTTTTAAAATATATCGAATAATGAATCGCAGCGAAGGAATAATTGCCTGGCCGCATCTGCCGGGCATGAAACTAAATCTTCCTGATGTCTATTTTCACCCCATGATAATTATCGGACACAGGGGTGCGAGGGCTCTTGAGCCTGAAAATACCCTGCTGGCCCTGCAGAAAGGGATGGAATGCGCAGAATACGTGGAAATCGATGTGCGAATGAGCAGGGACGGGAAACTTGTAGTCATTCATGATCCTACCCTTGAAAGGACAACAAACGGCCGGGGCCTGGTAAAAGACCATACCTTCGAAGAACTGCAGAAACTGGACGCAGGGAAAGGAGAAAGAATTCCTTCCCTGGATGAAGTTATGAGACTTGTCAGCGGCCGTTCAGGCCTTTTTGTGGAGATAAAGGAGCCCGGTACTGAAGTGGAGATAGCAGAACGGATAAGAGTATGGCGACTGGAAAAGCTGTATTTCGTATCGTTCCATGAGCAGAGTATCACCGCAATTAGAGAGGCTATACCCGGTGCAAAGACCGGGTTGATATATTCCAGGGAATCCCCCGATATTCTTGATATTGCGAAGAATCTGGGAGCTGATGCAATTCTGCCCTCCCTGAAACTGGCAAGTACCCCCCTGGTGAACGAGGCGCATACACGCGGAATGATTGTCATTCCCTGGACGCTGAATACCCTGCAAGATTTTGGAAAATCTGTGGCAATAGGAGCTGACGGGCTGGCTTCAGACGATCCGTGCGCTGCCAGGGACTTTTTTTCCAGGCAAAGGTAGTGGCGGCAAGGTTGACTGGAATGCTTCGAGATGAAAGATTTTGGCCGAAAAAAAGAGAGTCAGAGTCACGTAATGCAGTCAATATTGCGTGAAGGGTAACTGTAATGACAGGGCGGAAAATAATGCGTCGCCAGGAAAATCGAATGTTTTCATAAAGCGGTAAATGGATCAATCTTCATTTATATAGATACCGAAAAGGCAGTGAACACGAATCGAACAATCTGTTCTTCTGTTGTCTTAATCACAACAATTAATTTATGTACAATTAGTGAAATACATATCTGGGACAATGCTTCTTCGTTCCCCGTATGAGTTGCTCAGTGAGGTAATAAACAAAAAGCCCTTCATTGTGCTTGGAGTCCTTGTTGGAATTATAATTGTGGCTCTTTATGGGACGACATTCGTCACGATGGCCACAGGATCCGATACGTACCTGGACAAGGATACGGAACGGGGAATGCTTCTGGAGAAGTATAGCAGTACCTTCCAGTCCGACAGCATAATGATCCTCATTGAAAGCGATGAGGTACTGAGCCCGGACGTTCTGGCCTACATTGACCGTCTTCAGGCTGATGTTGCAAATCAGCGGTATATCAGCGGGGTTACCAGCATCGTTGACCTCGTCAAGCAGATGAACAATGGCACACTCCCCAGCTCCTACGCGGAAATTGAGAGAGCCAAAGAGGGATTGCCGCAGGATTTAGTGGATCGCTATGTCCCGTCAAACCTGATGACTATATCAGTGGTCACCCTTCAACCGGGCCTTTCACAGGATATCCAGGGCACTGTGGTTGACAATCTGGAATCCATTATTCGACTTTCCAACCCGCCACCCGGAGTGAGCGTCCTGGTCACAGGAGACCCCGCATTCCAGCAACAGATGGCGACGGAAATGGGAACTTCGATGGGAACTCTGATACTGGCGGCCATGGTGCTGATGATCATCGCAGTGGGTCTTCTTTTTTCGCACGTGCGATACAGGTATCTATCAGTTCTTATCGTCGCATCCGGCCTGATACTGACGTTTGGGATAATGGGATATGCCAACATGCCGATAAGCATGGTGACCATCGGCGCTTTCCCGGTCCTGATCGGTATCGGAATTGACTATGCCATCCAGTTCCATGCCAGGTTTGATGAAGAGGCACGGAATTCAACCTTGTCGGCAGCGGTAAAAACCACCATCACAAAATCAGGGCCATCTATCCTTTATGCGATGCTCTCCACTTCCATGGGGTTCCTGGCCATGTTGATCTCGCCAGTGCCAATGATCGGGAGTTTTGGCCTTGTATGCATGATAGGTGTAGCCTCCTGTTATCTCATGGCCCTGGTTGCCGTTCCGACTGTGGCCCTCATTCTGAAATACAAGCCGAAGTACGGGAGCAATTCACAGTCGCATGAAACTGCCAAAAAGCCGAAAATAGAGATCTATAACAATTTTATCGGGAAAGTTGCGAATAAGGTTGCAAGAAATCCGGTGCCTGTTCTGATATTGTGCGCACTCATCGCGTTCATCGGCTTCCAGATGGATAACGAGATCATCATCAATACCAACGAAGACACCTTCGTTCCATCGGATATGCCTGCTATTATAAATTTAAAAAAGGTGAGCAGGACAATGGGCTCCACCTCATCCATTCCAATATTCGTTTACGGCGACAATGTGCTCTCCACTGATACGATCACATGGATGTACGAGTTCCAGGAATACGAAGAGAGCAATAATGACAAGGTAACGGGGTCTCAGAGCATCGCCGATTACCTGATCCAGTATAATGGAGGGAGCCTCCCCAAGTCCAGCTATGAACTCGAATCGGTTCTTCAAAAAATCCCGGAAGAGACAAGGAACCGGTATATCAGTGGACGTTCCGAAGCAGTAATCGAATTTTATATGGTAGAGATGGAGAATGAGATTGCACAGTCGGTGCTCGCGGACATGAATCGCGATTTGGAGTGGATGAAGCCCCCTGCAGGAGTGGCGGCAAGCATCACCGGGATGAGCGAGATGTTTACGAACCTGATCAAAGAGATCTCCCGGGGAAAAACCCAGATGACCCTTCTGGCATTCGTGCTCATATTCCTTTTCCTCTTTTTAGTTTACAGGAAATTTGGAAAGGCAGCCACACCTGTCATTCCCATCATGATGATCGTAGGATGGAACGGACTGATTATGTATGTGCTGGGAATTGAGTACACTCCCATGACCGCGACACTGGGCTCCATGACAATCGGGGTGGCATCCGAGTATACAATCCTGATCATGGAGAGGGTCTACGAAGAGCGTGAGAAGGGTAGGGACTTAATCGAGGCAATCACGCATGGTGTTCAGCAGATAGGAACCGCTATATCCGTCTCCGGAATGACTACGGTTTTCGGGTTTGCCGCACTTACCTTGTCGAGTTTCAATATAATCAGCAATTTTGGGATTGTGACTGTTATCGCCGTAGCTTTCTCCCTGATCGGGGCCATAGTGGTAATGCCGGCCATACTGGCTCTTGTGGGGAAATTTGAACGTCCACAGGCGTATAATAATTCCACTCCCTGATTTCATATTTCAATTAAGTATATTCGTTTCTTCGTCGCATATCAGGGCATGGCAGCTCCCCGGTGCGATCTTGTATTGCTGGATGTCTGCATGCCTGATGGAAGAAGAGCCGATATATCAGTCAGGAACGGGCTGGTAGCGCATGTAGGAGCTTCTCTCCCTGCATATGAGCGGGTATCCGGTTCAGGTATGACTGTTGTGCCTGCTGCGGTTGATATGCATGTGCATATGCGTGGCGGGATACAGGATAAAAAAGAGGACTGGAAAACAGGGAGTATGAGTGCCCTTGCCGGGGGTGTAACTGTCGTGGTGGATCAGCCGAATACCCTGCCTCCCCTGATGAACCCGGAAATATTCGAAAGCCGGGTTGCAGAGGCAATGAGTAGATCTTTATGCAGTTTTGCAGTGAACGGGGGTGTCTCCCGTTCTGCTGATATGGAAGGCATGTGGAGGAAGGGTGCGATGGCGTTTGGGGAGATATTCGCGGCTCCCTCGAGTTATGGCGAATCTCTCCCCCCCGAAGTCCTCGCGGAGTCGTTGGAGAAAATCCAATTGCTGGGCGCAATGGCTACAATCCATGCGGAAAAGGTTCTTCCGGGCCCTGCCCCGAATCTGATGGAACATAACCTGAAAAGATCTATTTTGGGGGAAATTCAGGCAGTGAAAGCGGTGCAGTCCGTAAATAATACCTGCTGCACCCTTCACTTCTGCCACCTCAGCAATGCAGGGGCTGTCGATGCAGTCGGGAAAGCGACGAGGGAAGTCACTCCCCACCACCTGTTTCTTTCTCTTGAGCACTTTGACTCCCATGATGCAAGAGGGAAGGTCAATCCCCCACTCCGCACCGGGAAGGAGCGAAGGGAACTCTGGGCAAGATGGGACATGATCGATAGTATTGCTTCCGACCACGCCCCTCATATGGCAAAAGAGAAAGAGGGAGATTTTGAATCTGCGCCATCGGGAATTCCGGGAGTGGAAACTATGATCCCACTTCTTATGGCACAGATGCGGGAAGGTAAAATCAGTCTGGCTTCGATTATGGAAAAGACCTCGTACCGTCCTTGCGAAATTCTTGGGCTTCCCAGGGCCGGATTCTCTCCCGGGAACCGGGCTGATTTTGGGATATATCCCCGTGAACAGGTAAAAATAACATCTGAAGACCTTCATAGCAAAGCAGGCTGGACACCGTTTGAGGGTTTTAGTGCGATATTTCCTGAGATCGTGATTATGAACGGCGGGATTGCATTCCGGAAGGGAGAATTCCTGCCCGGAAAGTCATTGTGGTACCCGGGAAGGGGTTATATAGGCAGGCAACCCACCAAGAATGGTGCCGATACAGCGCATCCATAGGTCCCCGGGTGATCGAGTGGCAATTGCCTGGAAGTGATCTTCGGGACAACCCGGTTGTGCGACAGGCACCGCCCGGCAGGGGTAAAAACAGGGGAGGAACGGCAGCATACCACCAATGATCCGTGGTTGTTAATGCCGGGCGACAATCCGATTCTGGCATGTATGAACAAGTTCAGGCAGGCGCTCAGGGAGACTGAGAACGGCACGGTAATGGCCATTGAGGTATCTGCGGGAAGCAGCAGGGATATATTTCCATCCGGGTTTAACGAGTGGAGAAATGCCATCGGTTGTCATATCAGGCCAGCCCCTTTGGAGGGCAGAGCGAATAAAGCAGTAATCTCACTTATATCAAAGGTTCTCTGTATACCAAGGTCGCAAATCCATATTATCTCGGGCGCAACGTCCTCTCAAAAAAAGATTCTTATCGAGGGGATGGAAGAGGAAGCGCTGGCATCAAACCTTGAGAAGAAATTTGTGTAGCACTCATGGGTTGTTGAGCATTACATCCAGCGCAAATTGAAAAAAATTGCTTATTCAACTGAATAATGCGCATTATTATGTTTTGCCTGAATTTATGAAACTATTGATAATTTCGATTTATTTTCTTCGTCCAGATATTTTAAGAGGTCTCAGTAAGATATATAAGTACCTATGATCACGCATTCCATTATTTGCCTGAAACATGGGGGTGCATTACCTTGTATTCATCTGATACTACCAAGTACCTTATTCATCTTCATCTCGAAGCAGAGGGGGTGGTCGAGAAGCCCGATGTAGTAGGTGCCATATTTGGCCAGACTGAAGGGTTACTCGGCGAAGACCTTGATTTGCGCGATTTACAGCGGACCGGGCGTGCGGGGCGGATAGACGTCCAGGTCTCCAGTAAAAAAGGGGAGACTAAAGGGGATATATTCATAGCATCATCCCTGGACCGTGCGGAGACGGCTATCCTTGCCGCTTCGCTTGAGACTATTGACCGTGTAGGCCCCTGCGTTGCCAGAGTCACCGTGGGGTCTATCGATGACATCAGGGTCAGCAAAAGGAAAAAGATTGTTGACCGGGCCAAGGAACTTCTCATAGATTCCTTCGAGGAGGGATCTATCGACAGTCACGAATTGATCGATGAGGTCCGGGAGAGCATCAGAATGGAGAAGATCATCACCATCGGTGAAGAGAAGGCTCCTGCCGGCCCTAATGTGTTGGAATCCGACGCCATCATCGTTGTGGAAGGACGAGCCGATGTGATCAACCTCCTTCGATATGGCATCAAGAATGCGGTGGCAGTCGAGGGCACAAATATCTCAAATACAATAATCGGTATTTGCGAGAAGAAGACATCTACAGCATTTTTTGATGGCGATCGTGGTGGCGATCTCATTCTCCGGGAACTTCTTCAGGTAGCCGAGATCGACCATGTTGCATTCTCACCGCGGGGAAAAAGCGTAGAGGATATGACAAGAAAGGAGATCATTAAGGCGTTGCGGAATAAGGTGCCCGCTGAATATGTCAAAGATCAATATATGGCTGAAGAACCGGAGGAGGAACAGAAAACGCAGAAATCCAGAATCCGCGAATCATCAAAGGAGGTTGCCGCCCCGGAAAAGGTTCAGAAAAAGAAAGGAGAATCAAAAAAGAGATCCGAATACAAAGGAAAACAGCCAAAAACTCTGGGAGATCACCTTGAAGCAGTGAAAGGAAGACAAATAGCCCGGTTTCTGGGTGCAGACCTTTCGATAGTGAAAGAATCGAAGGCTGAAGATGTGGATCGAATCCTTGATGAGATGGATGGCGATATTGCCGGACTCGTCACAGACGGAGAAGTAAACCAGCGGCTCCTGGATCAAATCGTTGGAAAAGGCCTCGAATATGTGGCAGCCCGTCAGTTTAGTGGCATCATTAAGCGTCCTTTGTCGATAAGGCTGCTAAAAATAGCTTGATTTTTTTTCAGAGCTATCTATATATTTGCTGTGAGTCCATACTTTTATGGAAGTGAGAGTGTGCATAAGGAGGAATTGATACACCTGCATCAGATGCTCTTCGAGATCAAGGATTATTTCGAATCTTCAAATCCCGAACTGAAATTTTCAGATTATTGTTCTCTCAAGATTAATCCTTCTCAACTCCATAAAAGCAAAATGGAGCATAAATATGCAATTTTTGTTCTGGGGCACGAACTTGCCAATGCAATGAAGGACGTCGAATTTTCCGCTTCCGGAAGAATCTCGGCCCGAATGCGCGAATTGGCGAGTAAAACCTTAAAAGAGATGGATTACGCTCAGTAATAATTAATTATAAAAATTTTGGTATTTTATCAAAAAAGAACGCAACCATTGTATTCGGCAAATCAATCCGTGAATATTAGTAATGTAATCCTTCCCCGGATCAGGATGCAATCCCTGCGCGATCAAACTACTGGAGGGCCGGATTTGCCTGCATTTTGCAGTGCAGAAGGGAGTTTTTGATCTGTCCTCTCGCATCACCGCGGCTCTCGTTTTCATGGACAATTACTGAGAATTATTTAATCCTGTGAAGACCAGTCCAATCCTGTGAAGACCAGTCCAAGCCGTCCATGCAAAAATGGTGTATTAGTGATGGTAATCAGACCATGGAGGCTCGTGACAATCAGCACCCATGTCCTGGAATATCCAAAAATTTTTCATTTCATACCATTCAGCATCGAAGTGTTTGTTCCCTCTCAAGAAGGTAGGATGCCATCAACCTTGGAATGGGGGCGGCCATGCAATGCCAGTTCGGGGTTCCGTTTACTTCCAGAACACAATAACCTCCGGGTGTTCGCAGGAGATCCACGCCGCCATACTCAACTCCCACAGCATCCGCTGCCGCCCCTGCAATATTCCTCATGTCTTCGTCAATCTCAACCGGCATGCCGGTTCCACCCTGGTGTATATTGTGCGCCAGCCCCTGGGATACCCTGGCAATCGCCCCTTCCGGCTTGCCATCTATAACGAAAACCCTGAAGTCCCGATCATTGGGTATGTATTCCTGGAGATAATATGGAGGCTCGGCAAGCTCCATGGCCGATGATATCAACCGGATATCGAGCCCGTCATATCCATACACGGGTTTTGTGACAACTTTCCCCTGCGACAGGATAAAGTTCTCAGCAATAGTTTTTGATGCGGTAAACAGGGTAAGGGGTGTATTGATTTGATTTTTTTCGAGCAGGGCGCTGGTCATTACTTTGCTCGCGCAGGTAAAGATCGCCTGCGGCGAATTGACAACCAGATTTTTCAGCGAAAGGGCGTTTACAACCTCAAACTGGTGAAGGTCCTGTTTCAGGCCGCAGATCCAGATAAGATTTCCATCAATTTCGGTGCCGAACGGATCGATGTTGTCCAGGTCGAGGCACTTGTAATGACCCCCTAGCCTGGCAATTTCCCTGGCGACAGCAGCGGTTGAGTGATCGTCAGGTGTATCTGTGGGTTTTGGAACAATACATATCATAGGCCGGTATCACCGCTCCTGGATATCATCCTTCTAATCATGTACGTACTGGAAAGGGATAATCATCACCATCCGGCAGGAAGGTCAGAGGAGACTTTGCAGAGTCAATTTCTTCTGTGTGAATGATCCACCAATCGAGTATGTGGTACTTTTCCAACCCCGCATCCGGGCTGGATATTTCCGAGGTCAACGATGCGATAGAAGAAGCTTTTGCAGAACACGGCAGGGGAAATGTGCAGATGCCCCCCAAGGTCTATGTCCATCTGGATAAAGGCGATTTCCGGACAATGCCTGCCTATATTCCTTCCCTGGATATCGCTGGCATGAAGATTGTAAATGTCCATCCAGGCAATCGCCAGAGTGGACTTCCTACCGTGATGGCCCTCACCATAATCCTTGATATTGATACAGGACTGCCTCTTGCGATACTGAATTCGACTGATCTGACTGATTTACGAACCGGTGCCGCGGGGGCTGTTGCCGCCAGGTACCTGGCTCCCGCTTCACCCGCCACCCTGGGTATCGTAGGAAGCGGCAGACAGGCCATTGCGCAGGTGAATGCCATCTGCCATGAGATCGATGTCGAGAGTGTACGGGTATGGAGCCGGGATGAAAAAAATGCCGTGTCCTTCTGCAAGAATTTCTCCGGGATCGATTGTAATCCGGCAAATCTTCCCAGGGTATGCAGTGCCGATATCATCGTGACCACCACCCCTTCGAGGAAGCCGCTTATAAAGGACGAATGGGTGACGGAAGGAACGCATATCAATGCCATCGGTGCGGATGCACCTGGCAAACAGGAACTTGATCCGGCCATACTGCCCCGGGCAGAAGTATTTGTTGATGATCCGGCCCAGGCAGTCCATTCAGGGGAGATTAATGTGCCCATAAGCCTTGGACTGTTCTCGCCTGAACAGATAAAAGGGACATTAGGGGAATTAGTAATTGGAAAAAAGAAGAGAAATGCCAGGGATGAGATAACTATTTTTGATTCTACCGGCCTGGCAATACAGGATCTGGCTATTGCAGAGATTGCAATGAGGAAAATGGGAGATATTGAGCTGAAATTTCCTTAAAATATTATTTATCCGGGGAATTTTGGAATTTTTTCCACACCTTTTCCCTGTACACCGGTCCGCTGTTATATGTGCAGAAAGGAATCAGAGTTCCGTCAGGTGTGGCATAATGGATACAGCATCTCTGCACCCTGGAGAGATCATAATTATAGCGGTCCATGAAATGCATGGTCCCGATAAAAAGCGCATTCCAGTGGAAATCACGCAAGGCATCGAAATTCTGCATAATAAGAGTCTTCCCGATAAGTTTCCAGAACTCTGCACTGCTGCCCTGCTCGCTATTCTTCATTGACTTGTTGAGTTCTTTGATTCCTGCAATCAAGGTCTTATACTTGTTCAAGGAACCGCCTTTTCTGAGTTTTTCGGCCATTTCTTCGATTGAGTCAAAGAAACCTTCTACATCAACCATCCGGTTTACCGGCATTATGCCGTCTTTTGTCACAAACACGTACGTTGCTGCACCACAATGCTGGTGTGCGGTGAATCGCAACTGCGGCCTTCCGGTATATGCTTCCACCAGGTCAGAAAATGGCACCACGCAGGGTACAGGATAAAAATCGCTTTTTTTAATAGTTCCATCCATCTGGAATTCAATATTATCAAGAAGTTCCGGGATGGTAATCCTTTCCCGGTTTACATCCTCTTCACTTGCTGCCCCGGTGAAGGCAATGGGCTGGAAATTAACCCCCCTTACAACGCTGATATGCTCTGCTGCATAACGTATAATATCGCCAACTTCGGCATTGTTGCGCCCTTTTATGATAGTTGGGACAAGTACAAGCCCCATTCTTGCCTTTTCACAGTGTTCCACGACTTTGTGGTCAATATTCAGTTGTGGATTCGTTTCTTTGGAAACACCGTCAAAATGGAGATATATAGTGCTAAGCCCGGCATCTTTGAGTTCCTGCACATAATTGATGTCCTGGGCAAGCTTGATTCCATTGGTCGCAAGCTGGACCTGGGGGAAGCCCATTTCCTTTGCTTTTCTGATAATCTCCATCAGATCTTCACGCATGGTAGGCTCTCCACCCGAGAACTGGACCGCCGGCGTGGGAATGGGTTTATTGGTTCTCAGGAGCCTGAGCATATCCACTACCTGGTCGAAGGTGGGTTCGTACACAAAGCCACAAGCCCTGGCATTGGCAAAACAAAAATCGCAATTCAGGTTGCAACGGTTTGTAAGATCGATATTGGCCAGGAGGGTGATCGATTTGTGGTTGTTGCAAATCCCGCATGAGAGTGGACAGCTGTCCTTTGGTGCGGTTGTCTGCGGATTCTCCAGACCAGTACCAAGGGTTTCATATTGTTCAAACCGATGCCACATCTCCGCATCAGACCAATAGATATCGCGGAAAGCACCATGCTCCGGACACTGCCGAAGTAACCATACCTTGCCGTCCTCCTCCACGATTTCAGCTTCGAGGGTGGCATTACAGACAGGGCATAAGCTTCTGGTCGATTTTAATTTCATGTTCCTCCCTACCTGATCTCCAAATCAGGTTAATTGTGGGATATCTTAATGTTTATAGCTGTTCTTTATTACAGATATTGGAGGCATAATAATTAATATCGAATCATTTTTAATTCCATTGGTTTCTGCGCTATGGATTATGCTTCCGGCATATGTGCCAAATCCTGTAGCGGCGGCGACGGGAGGAGGGTCGCCGATTGATTCTGGTCGTAATTTTTCCGATGGTAAAAGGATTTTTGGAGATGGAAAAACCATCAGGGGCTTTTTTGCAGGAGTGGGAGCAGGGATACTCGTCGGGCTGCTTCAGATAGGTATAAGGGACATAGCCGGACTATCGCAACTCCCTGAACTGACCATTTTTACGGTGTTCCTCCTTGCATCCGGGGCCCTGGTGGGAGATCTGATTAAAAGTTTTTTCAAAAGAAGACTTGGGAAAAAAAGAGGAGAAAGGTGGCCGGTTGCCGACCAGTACGATCTTGTTGCAGGGGCGTTTCTCTTCCTCATTTTATTTGACTACCAATGGGTGGTCTCTACAGTGACACCTCTGATTTTCCTGTGGATTCTTATACTCACGTATCTCCTGCACAGGACGGTAAATATCATAGGCTTTAAACTTAAAGTGAAGGATGTACCATGGTGAACGAAATTGCCGAAATGCTCCGGAAAGGGGGAGCAGTGGTCTATGGTGACTTTACCCTGGCTTCCGGAAAGAAAAGCCATTATTACATCGATGTAAAGTCGGTTCTCACAAATCCTGAAATTTTAGGAAGAATAGGACACAAAATCCAGGAAATGTGCGAATTTGATGTCGTTGCGGGGGTCGCGGTAGGAGGTGTGCCGATAGCGGTAGCAGTCTCCCTTGCAAGCAGATTGCCATATGCAATAATTCGCAGTTCCGATAAGACTCATGGAAAAGAAAACAGGATTATAGGGGACGTTCGGGAAAAAAAAGTTGTGCTCGTGGAAGATGTCATCACATCCGGGGGATCAGTTCTCTACGGAATCGAGGAGCTTCGATTGCAGGGTGCGCACGTAGAGTGCGTGGTGGCAATAGTGGATCGGAAAGCAGGCGCCGAAAAAACCCTGGCTGATATGGGAATTGCTCTCCTTGCGCTGACAAATGCTGCAGAAATTCTTGAGGGCATCCAGAGATAACACAATTTTTTTAAAATTGCATTCAAATAAATGACTATGAAGATTCTTGTTGTTGGGGGTGGGGGCAGGGAGCATGCCATCACCAGGGCTTTGTCCTGCAACAGCAAAGTGGAAATTTTTTCTGTAATGTCCAAGAGAAATCCGGGAATAGCCCGTCTCTCAAAGAAGCTGCTGATTGAAAAAGAGACAAATGTCCCGGCTGTGATTCGATTTGCCAGGAACTGCTCGATTGATTTTGCAATAATTGGTCCTGAGGCCCCTCTTGAGGCGGGTGTCGTCGATGTTCTTTTAGAAAACGGTATATCGTGTGTGGGCCCATCAAGGGCTGCAGCGCGCCTGGAGACAGACAAGGCATTCTGCAGGGAGATGATGCAGTCTCATGGGATTGCCGGATGTCCAAAATACAGGGTCTTTTATAATGCAGAGGATGCTGTGGCCTTCATCAACGAGAACGAGGGGGATCTTGCAATCAAACCCATTGGCCTCACCGGCGGTAAAGGGGTGAAAATAATGGGCGAGCATCTGGACAGGAGTGGGGCGCTCGAGTATGTGAAGGCACTTGGTGGCAATGTAGTACTGGAAGAGCGTCTCATAGGTGAAGAATTCACGATGCAGGCCTTTGTAGATGGCACTCATATCATCCCAATGCCTCTTGTCCAGGATCATAAGAGGGCGTATGAAGGGGATGAAGGGCCGAATACAGGCGGTATGGGGTCATATTCAATGTCTGATCATATTCTGCCTTTTGTATCAGCAAAAGACTACGAATCGGCTTTTTCAATCATGAAGGATGCCGTATCTGCCATGGCTAAAATCGGGCACCCCTACAGGGGAATCCTGTACGGGCAGTTCATGAATACCAGGAAAGGTCCCATGGTGATAGAATTCAATGCCAGGTTCGGTGACCCCGAAGCAATGAATGTGCTCTCGATGCTGGATTCGGATTTTACAGAGATTCTGCTCCATCTTATCGAAGGAGATCTCCCGTCTGCACAGGTGGATTTCATGAAGTTAGCCACTGTCTGTAAATACCTTGTTCCTGAAGGTTACCCGGAGGCTCCAGTCAGCGGGCAGCCTGTTGAGATTGGCGATCATGGGGCTGCGCTCCTATATTTTGCCAATATCGAGGAGAAGGATGGGCAGCTTCTGACCCAGACCTCCCGGACCCTGGCATTTGTGGGGATGGGTGAGACCCTGGCCGACGCAGAAGCCCACGCACAAAGGGCGGCGGCCGCTGTGATGGGGCGTGTCCGTTACAGGCGTGATATCGGAACGGAAGAGTTGCTGGCGAAACGTTGTGCGCATATGAAGGAATTGCGATGAAAAAAGACCTGGTTTCCATTCTTGACCTCTCCTCATCGGAACTTGACGGAATTATCGCTGATGCGAAAAGGCTGAAGATGCTGCGCCGGGAAGGACGCAAGCACGAGTTCCTTTCGGGGAAAAACCTGGCCATGATTTTTGAAAAGTCCTCTACCAGAACGCGTATATCATTTGAGGTGGGGATGAACGACCTGGGTGGCCATGCCCTCTTTCTGAATGCACAGGATCTCCAGATTGGCAGGGGCGAAGAGATCCGTGATACGGCCCGGGTGGCGTCCCGTTATGTATCGGGAGTGATGATCCGGGCCTACAGGCATGACACAATCGTTGATTTTGCCCATTATGCTACTATTCCGGTTATAAATGGCCTTTCTGACAGGGAACATCCATGCCAGATCCTTGCTGACCTCATGACAATCACCGAACGATTCGGGTCTGTAGAGGGACTGAAAGTTGCATGGGTTGGTGACGGGGATAATGTGTGCAATTCCCTTGTCCTCGTATCGGCCATTACCGGGATGGAGATCTGCGTGGCCTCGCCCGAGGGATACAATCCGCCGGACGATATTGTGAAAGAGGCGCTGCGGAGGGGAGGTAAAGTGCACGTACTTCGTGATCCGGAGAAAGCAGTCCGTGACGCCCATGTCGTTATGACAGATACCTGGGTCTCGATGGGAGACGAGGAAGAGTTGGAGGCAAGACTTCATTCGTTTAAGGGGTATACGGTCACCGAGGCACTCCTGGAAAAAGCAGCTGATGATGCGATCTTCATGCACTGTCTCCCTGCACACCGGGGCCAGGAGGTGACAGAAGTTGTAATCGAAGGCAGCCGGAGTGTTGTGTTCGATGAGGCAGAAAACCGGCTTCACGCCCAGAAGGCTCTTCTTGTGCGCCTGATGAGCGGAAAGGACCAATAAAGCAGTCCATACCTTTATTCAGGTCGTTTCCAAATTAGCCTCTTTTTATGAATTATTTTCTCTGTTGCGTATCATAACAAAAGCGCCACAGTGCATCTTGCGAATAAACCCTATGTGAAAAGTGCGTCAGTAAAAAATATGTATGAAAACCCCCGCAAGGCAGGCGGGTTAATGAAGGGGGACGGGAATGTCGCGTTCCGTTAATAAGAAGAATGGTCGCGTTCCGTGTATAGAAAGGATGGATATCCTATTCTATCCATCCGTTATTTTCCGAATACAATGGAATTTTCCTGCTATTAATCTACTTTCAGATCCCGATACATTCCGTTTTTTTCTTCAACAAAAAGCACCGTTCTTCCATTTATCAGGGCTGGCTTAGGAAACTTGGCGATCTGCACAAAGCCATCAGTCACAGCCGCGCCCCGCGGAGTGCAGATCTGATCGATACCTGCTCTCAGAAGCGATTCGACGGAATGCAATCCCCTGTAGTCTCTTAATGTGCGATAAAGAACATATCGCCCGTCATTGCCTGAAGCGGCAAGGCCTATCCCTGCAAGTGCCCCTATCACCCCGTCTTCCGTGCCTCCAAGGCCCTCAAGCATCACAGACGACTGCCTGGCTATCGAGCGTGCCTCATCCTGGCTTACAAGTTCACGTTTGGCGCTTTGGCCGAACTCGATCACATGGTTCGCAACACAATCTGATCGGGCCACCGCCAGCCCCGGGTCGCTTCCCTCGATGAAATCTCCCAGGACCATTTCCCTGATAATGGAAAATGTGGAGGAAATATCAGGGTGTGCTCCATTTTGCAGGTGGATTACCGCACAGCTGTTATGGGATGTAGAAGGTATTGACGGGTGCTGGAAAAGCTGGTGGCGGGTGATGCCGCTTACCGTGTATTGAGGGCTAAGTTGTCCGGCAATTTCCCTGGCAAGCCGTCCGGTGCCGCGGGAGTTTAGAATATCCGTATCATCGATACCTACCAGGATCACAAAGAAACACCTTCAGGAAAGTCTGCCAATATATTTTGACTGAATTGGATATGAAAGTTATCATATAGTATATTCTTTTTAACCATTCTTTCTTAACAGCCAAATTTCTGTAGGGAAGATGCCTGGTTTTTCTCCATAAAGTTTATGTTATATTGATGAAATTATTCACCTAACGCCATAGTTTCCAGGAATCTACAGGTGCATTCAACTGGGGGGTTGGAGTGTATTCCAATATAGATCCAGTGCGATTTCATTGAATTTCAGCATGCAGTTGGCGGATTTCAAGGGAGAATCCTTTGGCAGCGTACTATTACTGCACCTGGTTGCCTGAATTAGTCCAATTGATCGATGATTGTGAAGGAATCGGTAAGCAAAGGTCGAAGGTATGACAATGAATGAAATTCGAAAACCTGCCATGAATTCTCCTGCATGGAAAGAAAAAAATGTACAGCACAGCGGACTCACGTATCTGAATCCCTGCACCCCGCCACCGGTGGCAAACTGGCAACGAATGGGTCCATACAGCGGGCCGACCCATCTGTATAAAGAGCCGGTCCAGGGCTGCTGTGGGAACTGCTACTTAATCGCAGCACTGGCTTCGGTGGCATGGGCGGCACAGACAAGGATCAGTCACTATCCATCGTTCCAATTCATGGATCCTATAACCAACACTAATTCAGTTGTGAATCTCACCTCTGAGAATCTTCCGGTTGACGCGAACAATCAATTGATTTTTGCGAGGTCTGAAACGAATTACACCTGGCCCATGCTCTATGAGAAGGCATATGCCTGCTGGAAGGGCTGTCGTTCACTGGATGGCAATCCGGACCATCCGGATATAAGTTTGCTGCCAGGAGGCGCCGGAATTAACGGGCTGATCAGCGTATCAAGATACGCTCATCACCAAACGTTCTTAACGGGTCAACAGACTCCCAACCAAATTATTGCGAACATTCTAAGACTACCTTCAGGAAAGACAACGTATCCGTCGGTAGCATGTACTCAGAATCCCGATCACACCTATTCGCTGCTCGGGGTTTATCAGGGCACTCACATCGTTCTTCGGAATCCGACTGTCAGGGATCCCGAACCGCCGGCGGCGCTCGCAGCCGGAGTCTGGAATGCAGGGCCTGGGGCGTTAATCAATTTCGCTGACGCAAACGACGGAATTTTTGCCATCAGTGCAAATGACTTTAAAACGAATTTCTACAGCTATGGCTATGTAAGGCCCTGAAAAGGTAGTATTTGGAGGGACTCATATGATTGCTGCAACAGCTGGACGAAAATGCGGATCGAGGGAAAGTCCCTCCTTTATAAAAAAGAGAACATTCCTCCTATTTTTTATTGTATTCATGGTAATTGCGATATATTCTTCGTCGGCGGATGCTGACGGGATAATAAACAATTCATCATACGAGGACCCAATTTGCGATGATTTGATCTCAAATATATCCGAAATTTCGAATAATTCCCTGCAAATTGAAAATGGAACGACATCTCCGCCCTTGCAGCAGGAAAATATTACAGGTGGACCTGAGGAAGGTGCTTCTGTTACGAATACCTCTCAACCCGATCCCCTCGTAGAAGGTACTTCGAATGGATCGTATTGCACAGGCGAAGCGCCTTTACCCCCCCACGCCTTTTTCGGAAAGATTGAGTTTGAAGGAAAGCCCGTAGCCGCCGGGGTGGAAGTGAGAGCCAGCGGTGCCGGGGTACGTACAGGAATCGAGGGGAACCCGATAGTCTCGGATCAGGGCGGATACGGAAACGAGGGAATATTCGATGAGAAACTGATTGTCCAGGGCGATATCACTCCCGGCACACCCATTGAATTTTCCGTCGGCGGGATGCCCGGCTTGGTCTATGAAGTCGGATCGGCTGGCGACTGGCAGTCAAATTATCCATTTACCCCCGGTGGAATCACCGAGTTGGATATACGGATTGTGACTGCAGGCAAGAGTGCAACCGGTATTGAGAGCATTCTTTCTGTCGCCACATGGGAAAGCAGCGAAGATTATCCCGCAATCTATGAGGACAGCGTTGTCTGGTCTGATTACAGGTCGGGATATACAGAGATCTACCTGTACAACCTGACCAGTGGTGAGGAATATCGATTATCCCATAGCGAGATGGGAGCTGAAAGACCTGACATCTGGGGAGACAGGATAGTCTGGCAGGACTGGCGCAACTATAATTATGACATATACATGTACGATCTGGCTCTGGATGAAGAGATACAGGTCACGAATGATACATATGACCAGGTCAACCCGAAAATCTGGGGCGACTGGATTGTCTGGGAGGACTGGAGAGACTACGAAAACTACATTTATCTTTATGATATTTCAAACGGGTCCGAGGAGAAAATCACAAAAGAAGATTCATATGAGTCGAATCCTTCAATATTCGGGAATCGAATAGTCTGGGAGGACTGGCGGAACCAGAACTATGATGTCTATATGTATGACCACGATACTGGTATCGAGACCCGGGTCACAAATGATTCATCGGACCAGATGAACCCTGAAATCTGGGATGATTATATCGTCTGGGAAGATTATCGCGATGGTTTATATCAGATATACTGGTTTGACGTGGGAACGGGGAATGAAACCAGGCTTACGGGAGGAAACGGGTTCTACGGTAACCCTGTAATATGCCAGGATGTCGTCGCGTATGTAAACCAGACCGGATATTATGATATTTCGGCATATAACCTCATAGACGGCACTGAAATTTCAATAACCCAATCAACAGATTCAGCCGAGATGAACCCGGATATCTGGGGCGACAGGATTGTATGGCAGGATGGAAGAAATGAGAACTATGATATTTACCTCTATACAATTGATGTTGCCGAGGCTCCGCTTGGTGCCGAATTCAGCGCGAATATCACGAAAGGAGACTCTCCTCTGATCGTGCATTTTTATGATGAATCGAGTGGCCCTGTTGCCGGATACCGGTGGGATTTTGGAGACGGAAATTTTTCAAATGAAAAGGACCCGGTCCATACCTACCAGACACAGGGAACCTTCAGCCCGGTGCTGATTGTCCATGACCCCTATCAGAGGGATGCAATCAGGAAAATGTTCTATATTTCGGTTGGCAGCGCACCGCTTCCCGATTTCTCAGTAAATGTGACCTGCGGCCCTGCACCGCTGGAGGTCCGGTTCAATGATTCATCGTCCGGGCTCCCGGATACCTGGTATTGGGATTTTGGAGACGGTTACACTTCGTATGAGCAAAATCCGGTTCATAAATACAGCCAGCCAGGGGTCTATGACATCAATCTCACTGCAGGAAATAGTGTTGGCAACAGCTCGATTTCCAGACCCGGGTATATTACCGTAATGGACGGAACCTATAACGCAACCTTCCTATGCTGTGACGGAATATCCGTGGTCTATGTCGGGGATGCGCAGGAAGTCTCAATCAATTCGTCCTTGTTTTCATACTGTGCTATTGATCCTTCCAGCAACTCTACGGTCGTTGAATTAATACCGCCTCCGGACACAGGGCTTTCACTGATTATTCTTGAATCCATGGACGGAACTGGATTCTCCTGTTTGGATAACGGAACAATATCCGGGAATCTTACCGGTGTAATGTATCAGAGTGAGGATGCTCAACCCCTGAATTTCACCGATGAAACCGGGACGAACTGCAGGTTCAATTATTCTGTTCATCTCCAGGAGTACCCTGTTGGCGGAGAAATAAATGTGGTGTCCTGGGAAGGCTGTTCCCCTGACGATTATCCCGTTTTCAATGAAACGGCCATGCGTTATAATTATGAATCGATCACAGGTTTCGCATACTCGGCCAGGTTTAATGAGAAGAATTGTACGGCTGGCGGACCGGCATCGGTAATTTTTGCTGTGAACTCAAGCTGGGTGAGCACACACGGCTGGGGAGATCATGGAGCGGTAGAAATCGATTCGAACCCACAGTCTGCAAAAGTGCTCATCGACGGGATATTCAAGGGGTATACTCCGATCACCGTAAATTCCCTGGCTCCGGGCGATCACACGGCAACAGTGTCCATGGCCGGATTTGAACCAGAAATTTCCAATTTTACAATCAGAGACGAACGCGACAGTATCCATATATTGAGGATTGGAGAGGACGAGTGGGGAGAGGTGCTCAATACACGGTTCATATATCATGACCCTGAATTAAACCTCGATTATTTTCAGGCCGAATCACCCCAGGGGCTTTCCACGTTCGGGGTTGCCGCTTTGAGCAAATCAGGTAATTTCCTCCAGATGCTCTACCTGACCATATCCCGCATGGTAGGCGGCAGCGGAGGCGGGGGCGGCTCCGGCGGGAGCGTGGGCGGTCCATCAATAGAAACTCCTACTCCCGCAACTACAATTGTGGGGAAAGAGGAGCCTTCTGTCCCAATTGAACCCGAAAAAACCGGTGCTGAACCGAAGATTCCAGCAGAACAGCCGCCTGAAATTTATCCAACCGGAACACCCGGGGATACCCCGGCCCCTACACAACCAGTTCCTTCCCCAGGCGAAACGACAATGATACTCCTGAAGAACCTTTCTGTGGTTTTCGTTGTGATCCTTGTAACCACGATATTCTACTTCAGGTGGAAACGAAATAAAGGCGGCAACTAATTTTTTTCTGGAGGCGGACATAATATCTCTAACCTCTTTCTGGAATGATTCCCCCGCCCTGGACGAACTGGAGAAGAGAAGAAATACCCGGAAGCTGATCCGGCTCCTCAGGCATCCGGATTTTACTGTTCAGTGGAAAGCAGCCGAGGCTCTCGGCCGGATTGGCAAGGACGATTTAAATGTGCTTCATTCCAGGATATTTCATCCTGACGTCAGGATCAGGCTGGGAATCGTGGAGGCGCTGGGAGATATCCGGGATAAGAGGAGCATTCCGGACCTGACAACGCTTCTTATGAAAGATGAAAGTAACGAGGTCCGGTTCTCTGCGGCTATCGCCCTTGGAGGGATAGGAGACAAAACGGCGATACCCCCTCTTGTGTCGGGTTTGAGGGATGCCGATAAATATGTCCGTTTCAGCACTTCAGAGGCTCTTTGGAAACTGGGATGGAATCCCACAAATTCGGAAGAGCATGTGTATTTCCTTGTGGCAAGGAAAAAATGGCATGAAATACCGAATATCCCTGATGTTCCACTCGACCCGCTCTTCCTTGCCCTTCAGGATACGGATGCGAATATACGAGCCGCGGCAGTGGAAGTTCTCGGAGATCTTGGAAATCCACTTGCCAAATCAGCATGCGACATCGCCCTGAAAGATAAAAGCAGTATAGTGAGGTGGAAAGCGGTCATTGCATTTCCCAAATGCAATATTCCACTCATGCATCTCCCCAGGGGTCTATCGCGAAGAACAAGGGAGAGAAAAAATCCCTATGTTGCCTCGTTCCTGAATTTTATGTTTCTGGGACTCGGCTATAATTATCTTGGCAAATGGTGGGGATTTTTGCTTTTCCAGATTAATTTGACGTTGATACTCCTGATGTCCCTCACATTGGGACCTCAATTGCCCTATATAATATCATATGGGGTCTCCGGACTTTCGGTGATACATACATGGTATTTCGTGAAAAAACTGCCGGATTTGTGATATTTCTCTCTTCCGGATCCCATACGGCTCAAAGAGGGACAGAGGGGATAGAAACCTCGAGGGGTGGTTGATGGAACTATTCAGTATGGCATTTTCCAGAAAACCGGATGTCGAGGAATTAAAGCGTAAAAAGGACTATTATGCCCTTATAAAGGCTTTAAGACATGCTGACCTGGAGACTCAGTGGAAGGCAGCCGAAGCGCTTGGAGAGATGGGCCAGGAGGCATTGGATTACCTGCATGAGGGAATGTTATCGGGGAATAAGGACATCCGTCTGGGCGTCATAGAGGCCCTGGGCGAGATCAAAGATCCTACATCTACCGACCACCTGCTCACGATGCTTTACGATAAAGACAACGAGATACGATGGGAAGCAGCGCTGGCCCTGGGCGAGATAGGAGATCCGATAGCGATAGGTCCTCTTGTCAGGACACTGGAGGACACGGATCGCTATGTAAGGTACGGATCTGCACTTGCTCTTGAGAAGATGCGCTGGAGGCCTTCCAGTCAGGAAGAAACCGCCTTATTGACGGTTGGAAAACAGGAATGGGACCGGGCGGTTGATATCGGAGCGGAAAGCATACCTGCACTCTCACGTGCACTGAAGGATAATGATCCCGATATAAGGCTGCATGCGGTAAGAACGCTGGGAAGAATCGGGGATATTCGTGCTATTGAGCCAATCTACCTTGCCCTTCGGGACATAAACGATGAGGTGCGCTGGGAGGCGATAATCGCTGCCCCGAAATGCGGGATCGACCTCCGGTACCTCCCGAGAGGATTATCCAGGAGGCCCCGGATAAGGAAAAATCCTTTGATAGGCGCATTTTTAAATTTCATTCTTCCGGGTATAGGATACTTCTATCTTGGCAAATGGTGGGGAGTGGTTGTATTCCAGGTTGATGTATATGCCACATTATGGATATTTTTAAACCAGGGAGAGTTGCTGGCCTACAATTTTCTCCTGCCGGTGTACCTGATCCTGGCACTGCATGCCTGGTATATTGCAAAAAGGATGCCGGATCTGTAATGAAAAAAAAGAAAATACGGAATAAAACAGATAGAGGGCCGTCCCTTAGAGATCGCCGATGAATTCCTTCAGCTGCGAGAACATGAATTTTTCGACCTCCACCACCACCTCGCGACGTCCCCGGAATGCAAGGATCTCACGTTCGTCGCCATCCATATTGGCATAATAAAGCCGCTGCTTTCGCTCTACAACTTCCACATCAAACTTTTTCACCACATCAACAATAATTGACCTGGGAACCCCGGGGGGAATTAGGACATCGTATAATTGTTCGGGTCCTTCGGGAACTGAATCCTGGCCTTTTTCTTCATTTTCAGTAATTTCCATCACCTCTCTCTCACTTGCCGGCCTTAATTCTTCTGGCCATGATACACGGTCCTCCCCGTACGCCTCCAATCGGGTTCTTGGGTTTGCCCAGTGAATTCATGCACCGCCCCATGAGGGCAGCACCCCTGGCAAGGCCGTCATCGACAAAAACCAGCCTGTCTACGGGATTTTCGAATAGATCTCTTTCCGTTATGCCTTCCAGAATGTATTCCGGCTTCCTTCCCGAAATGGCCGCCCTTCCTGTAAACCCGATAGAAGAATTACTGAACATGAGACCTTCCTCTATGGTCACATCAACCAGACGCAGGGCCATTCTGGCGCAGACACGGTCAATTACTTCATTCAACAGACTTAGACTGTGCTTTTTATATATTTCAGCTCCAAGTTCTTTTAATTTATCCAGGTCACTCCCGTTCTCACCGGAATCACATCCGATGAGTGCAACCCCTGACTCTTTGGCTACATCCGCATAGACGGGAACTCTCCCGAACCGGCGACGTTCAGGTGGAACAACCCTGATATCTACGTGCTCGTGGCACCTTTTTACATAGTTCTCCACAAGATTGCTCTGCCCTTTCAAAGAAAATTGACCAATAACGCTCCTGTCGCCGAACACGTCAAGGGCAGTCCCTGTCTTATCGTCAACAAGTCCGGTCCCTTTAATAATTGCATCAGGAATAGCCCCTGCAAGGCCGCAGAAGTTACCAATGGTTTTTGCAAACGGGTTGGGATCGTCACGGAGTACATCACTGGTGATCCGACCGTCAAGAGTTGTGCCGAAGTCTATGGAAACGCATGGATTCCGGAAATCGCCAGGTGTCCATTTGGATCCCTCTTTAATCCCGGCCATAGCCAGCTCACCCTCCATTTCATTTGCAACCATTTCCACCCCTGTGCTTCCCACGGGAGGGATAACTCCTGCGACTGCCCCCACAAATACCACTTTGTCCGCATAGCTGTGGGGCTGAAGCTTCTTAGACTGGTTTGCTTTGGACATGGGGGGGGTCATTTTTCTGGGGGGAACTCCGGCCAGCAGGCATCCGTTTGCAAGAGCAAGTACAAATTCTCCCACCTGATCCGGAGAATCCATGGCTGCAACCACTCCTGTACTCCTCACCACAAAATCAAGGTCTTTCTTGATGTCGAGGTGGACATCCTTATGGCACTGGAGAAGGGTGTCACGGACCAGATCTGTCACAGATTCCCGTGTAAGCTCGGTGCCGTCGAGGGTCGCCCCGAAGACAGCCTCATTAGGTTTGGGTTTCCTTACATCCCTGCTCATCTTTACTGTCTTATTAATGACATAGCTCATTCCGGAGTCCAGGTTCACGCCGGTCAGAATGCATTTTGTTGTTGTATTGCCCATCTCCACTGAGGCCACAATAAAATAGGGCTTTACCTTGAATTCAGGAACATACACTCCTGGTCCGTGTGCAATGGAGGGAGGCGGCGGGCTCTCCACAATATGAGGGCGGGCTTTGAAAAAGCGGTCAAAAAAGCGTGCACACATATAATCGAATGTTCAGTTGTAGAGCCTTATAACTTTCTATTTATCCCTTAAATACGGATTGCGGTTGTTTTTTGAAAGAAACACAGGGAAATGTCAAAATTTTATTCCAGGCTCTGTCCTGCCCTGATAATATCCTGGTGGAGTCTCCTGACTTCCTGCATGAAAGGCGATTCCTTGTCGAGCAGTGGGGCAATATCAGGCTCGGTATCCCAAACCACGGGGTCGAACGGCAGCAAATGGACTGTGGTGAATATCGATGTATCAATACTCTTCCTTATTTTATCCCGGACATTGTCATTCCTGCATTTATTCACAACAAGGTGGTGGATGGGAATTTTGAGCTGCCTTGCCAGGCGAGCCGCCTCGCCTGCCACCGAAAGGGCGTTATGGGTGGGTTCCGTTACTATCACGGCCTGCCCGAATCCTCCCGCAATAGCCCTGCCGAAGTGCTCAAGGCCTGCCTGGGTATCAAGATAGACTGCTTCGTCTTCCATGAGCCGGATAGATCTGATTACGCTTTCCAGCAAGGCGTTTTCAGGACACAGGCAACCGCTTGATGCCTGTTCGACGCCGCCCATGACCAGAAGATTCAATCCGGGCCCCATGTCAATCCCGAATCTCTCCATCACATCCGAGACATCCGGATTAAGTACGAACGGCTGTCCATATCCTTCTCCGGGGGATATACCCACTTTCTCCCGGATGTATCCGAAACGGTGTGAGAGTGATTCGAGGTTCCCGGCCTCCTTTTCAGGATATCCGAGTGAAAAGGCAAGGTTCTGCTGTGGGTCCTCATCAATTGCAAGCACCTTTCGCCCGCTTTGTTGGGAGAGCCTGGCAAGAATGGCGGTGAGCGTAGTCTTTCCCACCCCCCCTTTCCCGGTTACAACCACTTTGTATTTCTGCCTCTCACTAACATGTTTATCCGTTAAAGCCGCAGCCGCAGCCTTCATCTGTCTCTTTCGAAAGGAAATATCGGCCATTATATCCCGAGTGCCGCTCTCTTCTCTTCGATGTGCGTTGTGATCAGGTCAGCAGCCTTGAAGGGATCCGGCTCAACTGCGAATTTGGCATGGACAATGCCATCAAGTCCTTCTGTGAGGAGTTCGACAGTGTTCTGGCTTCCGGCAATTTTGGGCATAACCCCCAGCACAGTGTAGACCCCTGAAGCCACGAAGTACGACCCGATGGAAACTGCTTTTTGTGAATACCATTCCGGGGCAGCCCCGGCTACCGGCAGTTGGTGAATGCCGACTCCCAACGCATTTGCCAGTTCTGCAAGAAGGACCAGTATTCGTGAACAGTCCACACAGGAACCCATATGGAGGACCGGAGGAATTCCAAGCGTCTTACAGACTTCGCTCAATCCCGGACCGGCGAGGGCAGCTGCCTCCGGCTTGAGAAGCCCTGCCTTCCCCGATGCGACTGCAGCACATCCGGTCTCCACACAGAGGATGTCTCTTTTCACAAGCTCCCTGGAGAGGTTCACATGGCCATAATCATGTGTTACCTTGGGATTATTGCACCCGACGATCCCGACCGCACCTTTAATTTTACCTTTTGCAATAAGTTCGATAAGTGGATCAAATGTTCCACCAAGGGCATTTTTGATCCCTTCCACCGAAAAGCCAGCCATTACCTCAACGGGTTTGCCGGGGATAAGCATCCTGTTCCGGTCCCTGTTGGGATAGTTTTCCACTGCCATCTTCACGATGTCACTGGCCACGGAATATGCATTTTCTGGATGAATCTCCATATGGATTGCCCCCGGCACCTTGGACTTCTCGCTGGTGGAGATCACTTTTGTATGGAAGCAGCTTGCCGTGCGGGGAAGCGATGGGAAAATGCACTGGTAATCGATCACCATGGCTTCCAACGCACCTGTCGCAATCACCAGCTCCTGGTTGAAATGGTTTCCGGCAATAGGCACTCCCTTTCTCATGAGGAGCTCGTTTCCCGTGCAGCAGAGGCCAACAAGGTTGATCCCCCGGGCTCCTTTTTCACTCACGAGTTTTTTTATTTTCGGATCCTCAATTGCCCTGACAACCATTTCCGACAGGATGGGATTATGCCCATGCAGTGATATGTTCACCATGTCTTCCTTGAGAACTCCAAGATTTATGGCTGACATATTTGGCTTGGGTGTTCCGAAGAGCACATCCGAAATATCGGTCCCGAACATTGATCCCCCCCATCCGTCAGAAAGGGCAGTCCTCAGACCCTGAAGGAGCATATTGCTGTAGCTTGCGCCCACACCCATCTGGATTCTGTGCATAGAATCGACGACCTCCCTGTCAACACTTCGGGGGGAAATCCCTGCATTGACCCATAATTCCCTCGTCTGTGGAGGGGCTCTTTCCGAGAGCTGGAGACGATTCTTCACAGTGCCATACTCTTCTAACATGGCCAGCGCAACTTCTTTTGCCACATCATTTACCTGGCGCCCTTCCACTGCAATTTCGTACTCTGCTGCCAGCAGGTTGAGCTTCTGCTCATCGGTGATGACGTACCCGTCGGACTCCCCGATGGATGTTTTATAGAGAGTCTCCACAATTTCCCGTCCATGGTCAGAATGGGCTGCTGCTCCGGTGGCAATGGTATCGAGCAGGTTCCTGGCGACTATGAGGTCGGCATCTGCTCCACACACGCCCCTCTCCCTGATACCAGGCATGATCCTGCAGGGTCCCATGGCACAGCGGCTGCAGGACAACCCCGAGCTGCAATACCGGCATGGCGGCTGCTGTATTTCGAACCTGTCCCAGACCGTATCGATACCCTCCTTTATGGTTCGTTCGATAACTGGTTTTGCCACTTCGTCGATGGTTCTTTCCCGAAGCTTTCTGGCAATGAGCTCAGGGTTCATCAAAGACATCTTTGCTTGTTCAATTTGAGTGATTTTGACCTCTTTTTCCTTTCTCTGTTGAGACATTCCATACCATCCTCCTCTCCTGATTGAAACGAAGACCGGTTTTTAATGGCCATGCGTTATGCAGGCAAAACAGCGGGGCAGAAATTGCTACTTCGCTGAATTAATTGCAATGCGCAAAGATTGCCGCATTGATTGTAAGGAATCTGCCATATATAGTCATATTGGTAGTACTAATGAGAGTGGATATGAGCAGATAAAAGAAAAATTCAGGAATAATTTTCCAGGATGCAGGTCCTCTTCTGGAATATCGCATGCAGGATTGCCCCGAATCCCAGGCTCACGGCTGCCAGCATGACAATCGTGCCTGCTATCGGGATAAGAAATGATGCATAGAGAAGAACAAATCCTAATATGTATTTTTGCCAGTTTTTCAAATTCCAACGGATCCGGTTGGAGATCATGTTCCCCAGGGCCATGGATACAAACAGGGTAGAGAGGAGAACTGCCCCGACATAGAAGATAGTAATAAGAATGGCAACAGGGATTCCAACAATTGTGATCATCAACAGGAATAGTATGGCCAGCCCTGCAACGAGTCCTGCTATTCCGATAGCCAGGTCGAGGAGCGGGCTGTTCCGTATATCCTCCGCTACGCCCAGGAACCGTTTGGGCGCAGCAGTCAGGAGAATGAAGCCCAGAATAAGCATTCCCAGCCCAAATGCGAATTTGAAGAATGAAAATACCAGTCCCCATTCCTCTCCTTTATCAATCTCGATATCTGTGGATCCCGCTGTTCCCAGGTTCTCAACCTGCTTACCCGAAACATGCAATACACCCGCAACATGTCCCTTGTTTACAACTGTTCCACCGGAAATTGAAGCATCCTTCCCGATTGTGGAAGAAGGTGCGATTAGCACTTCACCCCCATACACGATTAGGTTCCTGCTGATATTTCCGTTCACGGTTACCTTACCACCGGCTAATACCGCTTTCCCGCCTATATCGCCATTGATGATCACTTCGCCGCCTGCGGCGATAACATCACCCTCAACCGGGCCGTTTAATTCCACGCTTCCTCCAGCAGCAATCAGGCTCTGCACCGGTGCACTGATTCTTACTACACCGCCACTGACGATGAGGTCGTCGGTTATCGGCTGGTCAACGATAACCGTCCCATCGCTATAGGTTACCAGCCCCTGAACGGTGGCGGGGATAATAAGGAATATCAGGAGCAGTGCACAGACAAGGGGTCTCATACTATATGCAGAAGAGTGAATCAGACTTAATATTTTCCGCTGTGCATGAAAAGGACCGGGACGCAGACAAAATCGAGGAGAAAACGGAAAAGAAACGTTTTTATAGAGGGTGAGAAATGATGATAAATATGGAACTTACAGGCTCGAGGGGGTGGGTCTTTTATTATCTCATCTGTTTTGTGGCACTTTTATGGGCCGGATTTATTTTTCAACAGGGGATCATGTTATGGATCGGTCTTTTACTGGCCATCATTGTTCTTGGTTTTTCAGTAATTCTTTTTATTATGCTCATTATAGAAATGCATCAAAAGAAAGCGGAAATTAATCAATAACACTATTTTCACTCATTATCTCCCTCAATTAAAACCGGATTTTTATGGATAGAACCGAAATGATATACTAATTTAAATAGGGAGAACATCCAATTGGTAATTTACGGATGAGAACAAGCTCCTTTACTATCCTGTTGATTGCGCTTCTACTCATAATAATTGTTCTTGCACTTATCGTCATCATTGGCCTGGCAATTATGATTAATACTGGAAGTGCCCCGTCGGACGAATCAGGTGCGGTGTACCAGTTCATCCAATGGTCACAATTCATTCTGAATGAGATAATATCGACCATTCAGGGTATTCTTGAATATATTGCCTATCAGATCGAGCAGTTAAGCAAATCGCTGTGAACGAGTCTTACCCCGGTGATAACACAACACTCTTATTTTACCTGCATGGACCTCATCATCAGGATCTCTGCCAGATTTCTCACAATTCCAAGAGCTGGTGATGAGGGATCAATTCCTATGATGGGTTTTCCCGCAAGATCTGCATTTTCTATGGCTGGATCCTCCGGAATCCAGGCCATGGGTTCCGGAAGTCCGGAGATGTCAGCGGCGCTCTCTCCTTTATAGCGATTGAATACCAGGCCCGTATGCACGGGTCCCAACCCGAGTGAAACTGCCAGATCACGGATTCTGGCTGCGGTCCTCACCCCCCTGGCTCCGGGATCGGAGACGATCAGGAGAAGATCGGGGATACCGATTGTACCTCTGCTGATATGCTCCATTCCGGCTTCACTATCAATGATGATGAACTTGTAGTCACGTTCAAGGGCCTGGATGCAGGACTGGAGAAGATCATTGGCAAAGCAGTAACATCCGCTTCCTTCAGGTCTTCCCATTGATAAAAGGTCAAATCCTGTCTCCTCCTGTATCACCTGCATGAACCTGTATTTTATATATTCAATTCGGGACATGCCGGGAGGAATATTCCTGGTGAATGCATCTTCCCTCATGCCGCCCAGTGTATCTTTCAGCACAATTCCAAGTGCTTCATGCAGGTTTGCATTCGGATCGGCATCGACGGCCAGAACCGGTGTCTGGCCGGCTTCGATTAATGATCTGATAAGCAATGCACATACTGTTGTTTTTCCTGTCCCGCCTTTTCCTGACACGGCAACGGTAAATGGCTTCATTCACCACTCATCTCCCTGACTCTTTGCGAAATCGATCTGGCTGCTTTCATGATCTCAACTGACCCCCGCTCATCAGAGAAGCGGATGCCGCAGGTTGGGGTGATCATGGACTGGGCATCGAATACGGTGTCCGGTATAAATTCGCAAACCTGGCTTCGTATCTTCTGATAATGTGTGAAAAGCGAATCAGGAGTATTTTCCGCAAACACCGAGTAGTCTGCAGGGACGATGCCCCATGCAATTATTCCATCCTTTTCCATGTATTCTACGATGGAGTCCATATAGAGGAGAAATTCTTTTCCGCCAGTAAGTGCGTCAAGCGAAAGGTATGCCGGTTTTAAGGACAGGATGAATTTCCAGTCGGTATTCGAACAGCAGTGAATACCAAGCCCTCCCTGAAGGAGCGAAGAGATGTCACTCCACCCGGATATGACCGAATCCTGGGGAATTGGTATGACCGAAGAGCCCAGTGCTGCAAGATAGGGCTCATTTAACACGACAAGGGTATCTGAAATGCCCTTTATATTCTTCATGGCCTGCTCACACCAGCGGGCTTTTAATGCGATAATTTTTGGCAGTATATCTGCGTACTGCTCATCATAGTAGATCGGACGCAGGTTTTTGTCCACAACCTGCATCCCGAATGTGACCGGCCCGGTGAGCTGGCACTTAAGGACATGAGCTCCGGTCAGGTCCCTTTTCTGCATCTCAATGAATCCTGATGCATATTCTGCATCAAGTCCGTATGGCCCGGAATTTTCTTCCAGGTAATCCAGGTAGACCTGCTCGAATTCGGGGGCCAGATCCCTTCCCGTATCGATGATGAGTTTTTTGTCTTTAATCTGAATCCCCGGAACATTGGGGGAATCGCAGAATACGATGCTTTCCCGAATAGACCTGTTTGGAAGGGTAGGGATATAGGGGAATTCGGGGAATATCTCCCAAACGTCATTGCATGCTTTTTGAGGATCGGTATGAGGGAGGCCACCGACTCCAGTGGCCAGGCTGTTTTGAGATGGTAACATCGAGGCGATTGTCATCCCCTCCTGATACGACAGGCTTCGAGCAGCTCCTCCACATTGGGGAACATGGTAAGGTCGGTATGCGGAAGGAATGTACTTCGGGTATACTCATCCATAAATGATGATTCGGCATTCAGTTCAATATATGCGATGGTCCTCGCTATCTCGTCTAACACTTTTCTCTTCTTCCTGTTCAGGAGGGCAATATTTGCCCCTTCAATTGCCCCGTTTCCGATATTTTGTATCCTGTTCAGGGGCACTTCCGGAATAAGTCCGATTATGGCGGCATTCTCCTTGCTGATATAATTGCCGAATGCTCCTGAAAAGTAGACATGGGCAATATCCTGCCGGGTTATCCCTGCCTGGTTCATCAGGGTGATACAGGCGGCAAGGACGGAGGCCTTGCTCATGATCAGGTTCTTTATATCGTTTTCCGTGATGACGATGTCCTTATCTATGCCCGTCTCGTCCTTCCAGGCGACGACAAATTCCGGATAATAGGTTCCGGAGCGGACCCGCTCATGGGATATGCCTGTATTAATCCGTCCGGTCCGGTCAATAATACAGGCTCTCAAAAGTTCAGCCAGGAGGTCGATGAGTCCGGAACCGCAGATTCCCCTTGGCCTGATATGGTTTATGGTACGGTAGGCTGGAGTGAGTGTCTCCAGATCAAGTGTGATTTTCTCGATGGCGCCTGGATTAGCCCGCATGCCAAACAGGACTTCACCCCCTTCAAGTGCCGGCCCTGCGGCTCCTGCACAGGAGAACATCCAGTCTTTGTTTCCCAGGACAACTTCGAAGTTTGTGCCGATGTCGATCAGCAGGGAAATGTCTTCACTTTCGGTCATGCCGCTTGCGAGGATATCGGCAACGATATCGCCGCCGATGAAGTCGCTCACCGCCGGAAAGATAAAAAGCCCTGCATCATCCTCAACGGAGAGGCCAACCCTTGTCGCTGCAGAGGTCAGATACCGTTTCACCACCGGCACATAAGGCTCTTCGATCATGTACGCGGGATTGATACCCATCAGCATATGTGTCATGATGGTATTTCCGGCAACCACCACTTCATAGATATCTTCAAGGTCGATTGCCGCCTTATTTGCGGCGCAGGTGAGTGCTTGATTGATACTCTCGGCTGCGAGGTTCTGTAGATGGGAAAGTCCCCCTTTTCGGGCATAATTCACCCTTGAGAGTATGTCTTCCCCACAACTTATCTGGCGGTTGTAGTTGGAAGCCACACCAAGGATTCGACCGTCGATCAGGCTCCTGATATATACCACGATGGTGGTGGTTCCCAGATCGACCGCTGCACCATACAGGTTTGCGGCTGTATCCCCTTTCTCGACGTCTATAAGCCGGTATCCGCCGGGAACAAGCGCCACGGTTGCGGTAATTTTCCACCCGCTTTCCCGGAGTACTGCAGGGATACGACGGATAACTTCAAGGGGGACATAGATCTTTCCTTCTTTCGGTCCGCCTTCACTTTCAATTCCCCACAGGAGCCGTGTTAAATCGGGTGAAGGGTCTTCAAGAGAGGGAGGGGCGAGATCCAGGGGATATTTCCATACGGCAGGGTGGAATTCTGTCTCCAAACCCAGCGCATCGATAAGGATCTTCTGCTCCTGGATCAAAGAGCTCTCCGGGATGAATACCTGGACATCATCGAGAGGCACTGCCTGGCAGGCAAGGCAGGCACCGTTCTTCAGCTCGCCGGCAGTAAAGAAACGCTGGAATTTATCCTGGTCAAAATCCACCCTTCCGCTCTTTATGAATACAATGCATTTTCCGCATTTGCCTTCTCCCCCGCAGATCACGTTCATATTGATCTCGGCTTTCTGGGAGGCATTAAGGATAGTTGAGCCGGATTCCACCGTTACTTTATGGAAACTGGGGAGGAAGGTGACGGTTGGCATTTCACTCTTCCCATTCCTTTTCCAGGAATTCACCGATCTCTGCCGCATCCCTTGGACCGACCAGCACCTTCCATCCGGTTTCTTCCTCAATCTTCCCGGAGAGCGGGGCTGCATAACCGGGGATGATGAGCGTCTTATGTTCGACTTCTGATTCGAGCCCGAATTTCCTGATTGATTCAGCAACCAGGGTCTCATTCAGTTTTCCCGCAGCCACTGACGTGAGAACTGAGAGCCCCTCGGTATCCACGATAAACATATAACAGGCCCTGCGGGTGGCTTCCAGGTATCCCTGGAGTGTAAAATAGGTGAGGGAGAAGTTGACTGTGAGGAGGACCGGGGAATTCCTGCCGGGTTCACCTACCCGGTAGAGTCCCGGGGTCATCTGGATGGGTTTCTGCGGGTCAGTATAAATGTTCTGGCGGAGCGTAAGCAGTGCGTATTGCGAGGGTCGGGACATTCGATCAGCTACAAGCACTGATGCGAATTTGAGCACTCCAAGGGCCATGGCAGCGTCCTGCATTCCAGTTACAGTAGAGTCGTAGTATATGGGATATCCGAGTTCCGGCACTTTCCTTGCAATCGCATTCTGCCGGATCGCAGTGGATGTATTGATAAACCGGTGAAGTGATGATGACGAGACATCGATGAGCATGCCGGGAGCGCCCTCGTCCGACACATGGCCGGATAGTGCAACCATGTCCTCAAAATTATCTGCTTTGATAATCAGTGGGCAGCCGAATTTCTTTGCCAGCGCACTCATTTCCCTATAATTTTCATTTGTTGCTGCATGGATCAACGGACGATAATTTCCGCAATGGGCCAGTCCCGCCTCAATTATTTCCGGGCTTTGTGCAATCAGAACTTCGGGAAGATCTGCTGTCGATTCCACAGTCTCTACCGCCCCTGCAAATTTCTCAGCCGAGCCGCTGTCATCTTTTATGGCGACCCCATTAATTCGTAAGTCGGTGCCGATACGGACCAGCACGCTGTCTCTCACTTCTGCGACAACTTCTTTTATGGTATCGGCAGGCCAGAGGTCGGAGATGAGGACCATTATTCCTGGCTGGTGATAGAATGTCTTATCATGCCGGAACTGGACAAATTCATCTCCCACGATAAAAGAGCGCTCACCTACACCGATCCTGACACGCTGGATTGGGGGCTTTGTGGAAGCACCCAGGATCTTTTGGGCATTTTCATCCAGATACGGGCATTTTTCGAGCTCCCCTTTGCCACTGGCAAGCTTCATGGCAAAAGTCAGGCAGGTAGGATCACCGCACTCCTTACAGTTCTTTTTGGGGAGCAGTTTATAGATATCAAGCGCTTTTAGTGCCATGCTATGCCTCTCCTTTTCCTGCATTCATCCACAGTGAATCAATGGCCTCCCGCAGAGGGGCAATCGTTGCCGGGTGGCGGACGCATACAATGGAGGAACCGGCCACGGCAGCGGAAATTGCAGTGTACAATTCCCATTTTACTGCAATTTCGTCCTTTATATCCGGGCTGGCTTCTCTTACTTCCTTAATATTTAATGAATCGACGGCCGAGCTGATCATGGGCATGGCAAGGTCCTGATCCCCCTTGAGTGCTGAATACCGGATTCGCTCCATTACAGAATATGAATATTCAAATCCATAACCGAGTGCACCTGTATACGGGTCGATTACAATACGTTCGTTGGGAACTCCTATCTCACGCAAGAGGATGGTTAACTGCTTTGCCAGGTTGATATCGATCGGCGACTGCGCAATGACCGAATGTCCATATGCCATCGCCGCCGCGGCAACACTGCGATAACGGCCTGCCTCTGCGGTTCCCAGAAGGAATTTCTCCCCTTCGCCAGCCTCGCCAATTCGCTGGAATATTTCACTGTCTATTTTTGGATCATCGCTCCCTTCAACTATCAATGAAAGCCCGGTGCCCTGGAGCACGTCCTCGATTACACGCCCTATTGCAGGGAAATCGGAAAATTCCCTTCGTCTGCTGCTTGTCATGTAAAGACGCAAAAGGTCAGGTGCATAATCCTTTTCCAACTTCCCGGCCCAGGCAGCCGCATCATTCACTATATCGCCAGCATAATCCGAAATAATGGGGGACCATAATTCCATATCGTCGCAGAGTTCAAAGGCTATCAGGGGTTTATGCCCCGTCGCGGGTTTGCCGATAAATGCAAGTTCGGATTCGCCGCCAATGACCCGGGTGATCCGACGTGTGCCCCCATCGCGGGTCGTAGCTCCTATAGTCACTTCACCGATTTTTAATGACCATTCCGAGAGTATATCTACAGTCATTGGCGCACCTTCAGATAATTGGGGGCATATCCAGGGCAGGATGGCCGATTTTTATCAGGTATTCGGACAGTTTTTCGAGGTCAGGAGCAGTATTCTCATCAGCGATTTTATCGAAGAGGGATTCGATTCCCCTCTCCTTCAGTTTTACCATGAGTCTGTCTTTAAGCTCTTCCTTCAGGAGCGAAGGAAGCCATACCAGGCGTTCTATCCCCCCTTCGGCCTGGAGAAAACGATTGCTTAAAATATAATTTTTTGAAATACCTGCAAAACCGGGAGTCTGGGCACCACCGCCGATTGTCCCGGCAAGCGTGGAAAAACTCATTCCGGAAGGAGTATCTCCCTTAAATTCCCTGTTCACTACCATAAATCCATTTACTTCAGGAAGCATCACAACAATGCATTCAAAGCAGCCGCAGCATGTCATGGGGTATTCCATGATACTGTAGAGTGAGCAGCGGTCTACTTCACCGTGAGACGCTTTCTTTACAAAGCGATTTACTCCTTCAAATTCGCCACGTTGTTCATCGAGAAGCTGCCCTTTCTTTACGGGCTGGTTCGCCCCTGCAGGGGAAATTTCGAATGCGATTTTTCCATCAAGCCAGGAGATAGCCCCGCAAAGTGCTGGCCTTTCAGGCGTGATTATGCATACATGATTGGGAGCAAATGTCTGGCAGAGTGTGCAGGAATAGTATGTATCCACGTCGGTATCCTTCATGCCCGCCAATCTCTCGTCCCTCTCGTCATAGATCTTTTCCGCCTCGGATTTCATTTCAGTCACCTTTTTTTCATCGGTGATAAGGGTGACCTGTACTGCATCAAGCAGGTCAGGAAAGTCTATCCTGAATTTTGCCGCGATGAGTTTTCCCAGATGCTCGATTCTGACACCTTTCGCCACCGCTTCCTTTGAGAGCCGAACCCAGATGATATCCCGCTGGGCAACGTGCCATGATCCCTCCCCATAATTGACAAAATTATGTATCCTACGCTCAAGTACAGGCTCATACTCTTTTTTCATTGTCTTACCGGCAACATCAACGATAATGCCCAGGGGAACAGCCGAACCTTCTGTAATATCTTCAATTTCAGGCCCGATAACACTCACAAATCCATCCTTTACCTCTTTTTCAGGACGAAACCGGAGCAGCTCGAATGCCGGGGATCGTCCACCGCCGAATTCAACATACATCTCTTCTTTCCTGATACTCTTGCCCTCGAACGCAGGAGAACAGGCCATGGGAATTGGTATTGCAGTGACTGTGACCTTAATTTCTTTCAGATCAAGGCCTTTCTGTACCGCTTCTTCCGGGGGCACCTGTATCCAGGACCCGCCTTCATACCCCTCTGGGGAGAGAATAGGAATGCCGAGGAGGGTGAATGCGTCAAATACTGTGATATCTTCCGCACCGAGTCCGGGGAAGACGATGACAAATGCCTTTGCCCGTTCCCGTGCATACCGGAGGAGGCGATCGGTGTCCCCCGGAGTCACACCCCCGAACATCATGGCTACCCTGGCGATGATATCAATGAAATGTATTCCAAGCAACGGCGTGGAGCCCAGGGGAACCAGCCGATATTCTGCCCCTACTTTCACCCCCGATCCCGTAAGGGATGGAATGATTTCACCGGCGAGGAATGTAAGCATATATTTCTCCTGCAGTTCCCGGCAGATGCCCGCCGCGATGTCAGGATTTGGCGGTGTACCCGCAACAAGGGCAAGCCCGAGAATGCTCCCGTCCACCAGGGAGTATCCGAGTTTTCGGAGGACGGCATCAGGAATGAAGCCTGTATAAGGGTCAGGTTCTTTTCCATGGGTTGCCTGTTCAAATGAAACGATGCATTCTCCTGCCACCAGGGGATTTTTTTCGGAACTTTTGTATGCATCACGGGCTCCATCCCCGTTGTGGACAGCTTTTCCGGTGATGGCATAGGTGATAGGGAGATGGTATGCAGTCTCATTATAGGAAAATTCTCCCTTCAATTCTTTTATTTTCGTTTCCAGGATAACATTTCCCGATTTTTTTCTGTTCTCCACGTCTTGCATCGAATTCACCAATGAATGTGTCTATTATCTGTGGTATCCTAAAGGATTTTGTATATTGTGTGCGGACACATCCCGGTAAAACTATTTTTTTACCTCTGCCGGATGTGCAGACTATCTGATAGAGTTAAATAGAATATCTGAAAATTCATTGATAAGGCTCGGCCTGTGGAAGATAGGTGCATGAAATGAAAATGGAGCATATTGAGGGAGAGATGAAGGGAAAGGTGGTGCTGTATGCATTGAGTACCTGCGGATGGTGTGCCAGGACCAAGGAATTGCTAAAAACACTGGGTGTTGACCATTATTATGTCTATGTCGACCTTCTTCCCAGGGATGAATTGGAGGCGGCCTTTAAAGAGGTTGAGAAATTCAATCCAAGGGGATCATTCCCTACTCTGGTAATCAATGATTCATTAATGATTGCCGGATTCAAGGAACAGGAGATTAAGGAGGCCTTATCATGAGCGATCCGGCTTTTTCCCGTGATGCGGTGGTCGAAAAATACCGGCAGATAAAAAAAGACGCAGAAGAAGGGGGATATTTCTTAAATCCCGATGAAAATTTTACATTGAACCTTATCGGGGGACTTATGGTCAATGAAGAACGATTCGGTTATCCTGCCTGTCCGTGCCGGCTTGCATGGGGAGTGAAGGAGGAGGACCTGGATATCATCTGCCCCTGTGACTACCGTGATCCGGACCTCTCCGAATACGGGACCTGTTACTGTGCGCTGTACGTTTCCGGGGAGGTTGTTGATGGAAGTAAGGCTGTCGGCTCCATTCCGGAACGTCGGCTGCCCCGTGATGAGAGAAAGAAACAATCCGTTTCGTATACCGGTACCGGGTCTATGCCTCTTCCTTATCCTGTATGGCGTTGCAAGGTATGCGGGTATCTCTGCGCGAGGGACACCCCGCCTTTATTGTGCCCGATCTGCAAGGTTAAACAGGATCGTTTCGAACAATTCATTTAGGTCCGTCGTAAGGCTTATGCGGGCTTCCGAGGGCGAATAATAGAAAAAATAAGGATGGGGCCGAGTATCCCGATCTGAATCATAAAATATCTTTTAAGGCATTATCTATTATGGAAGATAAGATAACAGTCGAAGTCATAGGCATGAAAGATTCGTCATGCTCTCCGTTTCCCTGTGATATGACTCGTAGTTGCGGTCTCTATGACTGTCACCCCACGGGCAGGCTGGTCCCGGCTTTTGAGGCGCTTGCTGATGAAATCCATAAACAATACGGGGGAAGGGTAGAGATGAAGCTGACACTTATCGACGATGATGTACCGGATTATGTTCAGGAAATTGTTGCCGACCACTATCCGCCAATTCCCATTATACTGGTAAACGGGAAGCTTGTCACGATGGGCAGAATCTCACTGCCCATGCTGCAAAAAGAGATTGAAAAGCGATTAAAATGATCAGGCAATCTTTGAGAGAGTTCCAGTGGCCAGATCATAATAAAGGCCATGAATTTCGATTCTTTTATCCTGAAGGGCACTTTTTATAAGAGGATACGTATTGAGGTGCTCAATCTGGAGACGAATATTTTCGAGCTGTATCTCTTTTGAACGTGCTGCAGGGGATTCAGGTTTGGGCATACTTGTATCAACCCTTTCTTTGGCATCCTTTGCGTTATTAAGCCAGAGCGGGATGTAGGAGTCCGTGCTTTCCTTGTCAAGGGCTTTTATCGCCCCGCAATCGGAGTGTCCGCACACTACAATGTCAGTGACCTTGAGATGTGATACGGCATATTCGAGGACAGTGGCAAAGTTCCAGTCATGGATCGGCACAATATTTCCGATATTGCGTTGGACAAAGATCTCTCCCGGCATTGATCTGGTAATCCTTTCCGGATTCACCCGGGAATCAGAACATCCAATCCAGAGGACTCCCGGTTTCTGGCCCACTTCCAGTTTCTTGTACAATTCGATATTGTCATTGAAATCGGATTCCCGAAATTTCATATTTCCAAGCAGTAAATTGTCGATCATTTCGTTTCACTCCTGACGCGATCCGAACATTCCAGCGTTTCGTATATGCGGAGATGCTCAAATGTTAGATGGAACAAGAGATTTAATAAAGATTGATCTTTTACGTTTCCTCATCAATAGTGATCTACCATTCGGGAGAGCGGTCTGCAGCAGGCACAAATAAACCTTAATTATGCCGGTTTTCGGAATTTTCCTCGTTTTTGGAGGGGAGATCTGTGGTAGAAAGTCATGTAAAGAAGAGGTACTGGGAGATTGATTACATCCGCGGGATCGCGGTTATCATGATGGTTGTTTTTCACCTGGTATTCGATTTACACTATTTTGACATCGTTGCAATTAATGCAAGTACGGGTTTCTGGAGGTTTTTCGCCTATTTAACTGCATCGCTCTTCCTTTTTATCGCAGGAGTAGCTCTTACCCTAAGCGGAGCGCATGCCCAACGATTACTATCAAACAAGGAGTTTGCGTATAAATATCTGAGAAGAGGTTTTTTCATCTTTCTACTGGGGATGGTTCTTACCCTCATTACCTGGATTCTCGTGCCAGATATGGCAATCTTTTTCGGAATACTCCACCTTATTGGAGTCTCGGTAATGCTTGCGCCGATCTTTCTTCGTTTTTTCTGGGCAAATCTGCTGGCAGCAATCCTTCTTTTTTCTGCTGCAGGAATATCAATGGTCAGGGAAGGGCCTATGTGGCTCCTATGGTTCGGAGTCCATTCCCCTGATTTTACAAGCTTTGATTACACTCCCGTGGTTCCATGGCTGGGCCTGATACTTTTAGGAATATTTAGTGGAAAAGTGCTGTATCCAGAAGGAAAACGGATATTTAAAGTGCCAGAACGGGAATTTCCTACTCGCAGAGAGGTAGACTGGCTGGGCAGACATTCATTGGTGATATATCTTATTCACCAGCCTCTTATCCTGCTTGCGCTTATTCCATTCATCCCTGATGCGGCATTATTCATATGATGGTGCG
>DATKYO010000127.1:0-60519 GCA_035528475.1 Methanoregulaceae archaeon
GAAGGGGAAAGGAAAGAGACGAAGGAGGCAGAAGAATGAGCGAGGGAACAGGCAAAAAGGCCCCTTACACGATCCCCATCGGACCAATCCACCCGGCGCTCAAAGAGCCGGTCATGTTCACATTCAAGATGGACGGGGAAATGGTACTGGATGTTGACTTTGCTCCCGGCCAGACACACCGCGGTATCGAATGGATGGGGATGCGGAGAAACCCTGTCCAGATCGTGCACCTCACCGATCGCATCTGCGGGATATGCGGAGTCAGCCACACTCTGGCCTTTGCCCGTGCAGTGGAGCAGATAGTGGAGATCGAGGTGCCGGAGAGGGCTGATTATATCAGGACCATCATCGCGGAATTTGAACGTATCCAGTCTCACCTCCTGTGGGCAGGGGTGGCCGCCCATGAGCTGGGATTCGATTCCCTCCTCCACCTGACCTGGCGGGTCAGGGAGCAGTCGATGGACGTGATTGAGAACCTCACCGGGAACAGGGTCAATTACGGCATTGTCCAGGTGGGAGGAGTACGGAGGGATATTGTTCCCGAACAGCATGGCGTCATTGAGGACTGCCTGACCACCTATGAAGGCCTTCTCTCAAAGCTGCTGGTACTATTCCTTGATGACAAGTCCATCCATTTGCGATGCCGTGACCGTGGTGTGCTGTCCTCCGAAGATTCACTGAAGTTGTGTACCGTGGGACCTACTTCCCGGGCCTCGGGAGTGAATATGGATCTCAGGCAGGACTATCCCTATGCGGCTTACGGCGACCTGGACATAAAGGCAATTCTCCCTGATCAGCACATGGGCGAGACCCGTGGCGATGTGTATGACCGTATCGTGGTCCGCCTTTTGGAAGTCGGGCAGTCGTGTGGCATCGTCAGGCAGTGCCTGGACCAGATGCCTGCCGGCCCGGTGACCGGAGAGCCGAAAATTGCAAAGATTCTGGCTATATGCAAGAAGGCACACGGTGAAGCAATCGGACGGGTAGAGGCCCCCCGTGGGGAATGTTTCCATTATGTCCGCATGGACGGCAAGGAGTCGCCTACATCATGGAAGGTGAAGGCATCTTCATACAGCAACCTGATGTCGTGGATCCCCATGCTTAAGGGGGAGCAGATCGCTGACATCCCGATTATTGTGGCGTCTATCGATCCCTGTCTCTCCTGCACGGACAGGGTGGCGGTCATCAGGAGCGGGAAGAGAAGCATACTTACCAAGGAAGCGCTTCACCGTATGTCGGTGGAGAAGACCAGGAGGCTGCAGTCATGATTACCTGGTGGGAATTTGGGTTAATATTGCTCTCGGCGATCGTTGTCACAGTCTACGGGATAGTGGTCGGGTTGTTCCTCCTTGGAGTGGACCGGAAGCTGGCCGCTCACATGCAGGCCAGGGTAGGCCCGCCGCTCCGCCAGCCCTTCATCGATGTGAGGAAACTGCTGATCAAGGAGAACGTGATCCCTGAGAATGCCATCCCCTGGATTTTCAACCTGGCACCCCTGGCAGCACTGGCATCGAGCATCGTAATTCTGCTCTATCTCCCCATAGGAACCATTTATCCTCCTCTGGGTGCATTTGGCGACCTTGTACTTGTGATGTACCTCCTCACTATCCCGGCGCTGGCCATGGTGGCAGGAGGATTTGCTTCCGGATCTCCCTATGCCACTGTCGGGGCCCAGAGGGAAATGGTGACCATGATCGCCTATGAGTTCCCCCTGGCGATTGTGATTGTGGCAGTCGCCTGGAGGCTTGGGGCTGCAGGAATTGCGAATCCATTCGCCCTGGCAAGTATCGCCGGAAACCCGATCTGGTCAGTGGCAGGTCCGCTGGGGATAATCGGAGCCATTCTCCTCTTGCTGGTCCTGGCGGCAGTAACTCCCGCAGAACTATCCAGGATTCCCTTCGACACCCAGGAGGCGGAGACCGAACTTGCCGGAGGTCTGCTGGTAGAGTATTCCGGCCGGAACCTGGCCATGTTCTACATGTCCCAGGGAGTGAAGACCCTGGTGATGGCAGCAATCGCCGTGGCTCTCTTCCTTCCATGGAACATATCCTCGTTTGTAGGACTTCCGGCAGGGATTGATCTCATCGCCGACCTAATCTTCTTCCTGGGCAAAGTGATCCTGGTTATGTTCTTCTCGGTATCGCTTGTGAGGGTTGCAATGGCCCGGTTCCAGATAAGCAGGGTGGTATCTGTTTACTGGATATACCTGGGATTAATCGGGCTAACCGGGCTCATCCTGTTGATGGCCGATGCAGCCCTTGGCCCCCTTTCAGGGGTGGTGGCGTGAGTTCACTCCCGCTGATCCCTGAGCTGCTCCGCCAGCTTTTCAGGAAGCCGGCCACAAACCTGTTCCCGGCGAAGTATCAGCCTCCATCAGTGACCGGTTTTTTACAGTCGGTTGCCGCAGGGAAGGCAGAGCTCAATCCGCCGGTAGCGACCCCGCAAAATTTCAGGGGAAAAATCGAGTACCAGAGAGACGGGTGCATTGGATGCAGCCTCTGCGTGAAGGTATGCCCCTCTTATGCCATCGAGCTCCTGCCCGAGACCAAGCGGATACGGATATGGGTTGACCAGTGTATCTTCTGTTCACAGTGTAATGACATATGCCCGAAGGGAGGGCTTCGAATGACTGACGAGTTCCTGCTGGCAACAGAGGACAGGTACTCGGAGAACCTGATAGTGGAATAATTATTTTTTATTTTTTTCCAGGTTTGGAGGTGTTATATCCCACATCTCTGCGGTATACAGTATCCATAATGATTGCCAGACAATTTCGCCTGAAATCATTTTCATTGAGAATAACCACATATGACGATTGCAGTCGTGCAGGGTGACCCGGGAACCTCGGATTCACTCTTTTCTTATTTTTATCGTTTAAAAGCGGCATTTACGAGAAAATAGCGTTTTAATCCTCTTCCATGATCGGAATCTTTTGCCAGTCACCAGCTTTGAGTATGTGGATGATTTTCTCTGCCGCCGCCTGCACTCTTTCTGACAGGCTATCCATCGTTTCCAGAATCGCCGGCTGAATGCCCACAAATATGATCTCCCCCGTATCAGGTGAGAGGTACCGGATAAGGTGGGTGAGGGGAAGAGAATGGGTGCCAATCCCGACCTCCTCAATGAGGGTTTTTGGAACCACCCTGAATTCTCCCGGCGCTATCCGCATGTCAGCGGCATCGACAAGCATAAGGAGGGAGGGTGCGTGCCTTCTCACGACTCCCGTAAAATTCTCGGGGACCGTTCCGCAATCTATCGAGAGCCAGCCCTCTGAATTGAAATGCCTGGCGATATATACGCCGACTCCGTCGTCACCCCGCAGGGGATTTCCGATGCCAAGCAGAATTTTTACCACATCATCCCCACCGCAACGTATTGTTCCGTATATATAACTCCGGGATCTTTAAAATGTGCTTGGCAGACTTCCTCCCGGTTATTGGTAAAAAATAAAAGCATGAAAAGATAATCAGCAGATCAGTGAACATGGATGCACGTGTGGTAATGGTAATTATTTTGATTGCCCTCTGCTTTTTTGCGGGATGCTCGGGGATCGGGTCCCAGTCCAGGACCGAGGCCCTGACTGCACATACGTGGCACCTGGTCTCCTACTATGACGAGAACAGGAATGTGCAGTCCCTGGTCCCGGGAACAGATATCAGTATCAGGTTCCTGGAGGATGGAACAATTACAGGGAATGCCGGGTGTAATGACTACTTCTCAAGGTATACTCTTGAGGGATACTTGGTCACATTCGGCCCCATTGCCTCCACTGAGAAATATTGTATGGAGCCTGGCGGGGTAATGGAACAGGAACAGGCGTATCTCGGGCGACTCTCCAACTCCACGCGATTTCAGGTTACCAGTGACCAGCTGATACTCTCGTATTACGATGTACGAAAACTGCTGGTTTTTGAACAGGGAGAATAGAGCCCGGATTTTACTTTTTCTCTAAATTTATTATTATATAACTTTTATATCTCCTTTTGCGACATTTTAAGGGCAATTTTCGTAGCAAAGGTTTAAATCTTAAAAGATAGTCTTTTTTTCTGGTAAAAAGTGGTTAATCATGTCTGATGAAATAATTATGGAAGATGTGCCCATGGTTATCGGATCGCAATTTTTTCCCTGGTGGCTGGTACTCCTGCAGGGGATTGTGGCCCTGATCCTGGGGATAATGTTTCTTACCTGGCCTTACGTCACCCTCCTTGTTGCGGTGACTTTTATTGGAGCTTACTGGTTCGTGAGTGGAATTTTTGCACTTATCGGCCTGGCTGTTGACAGGTCTCATGCAGCAGTGAAGATTGGACTGGGAATTCTTGGAATAATCGCCGGAATTCTCATACTTATGTACCCCATGTATAGTACAGTTCTCATCCCGTCAATCCTGATCATCTTCATCGGGGTCTGGGGCATCATTATGGGCTGTATGAGTCTCTTTGCAGCGTTTAAGGGAGGAGGGCTGGGTGCCGGGGTTCTCGGTGTTCTGGGCATCATATTCGGGTTTATACTTCTGGCAAATCCGTTCATTGCAGTTGCATTCCTGCCTTTCGTACTGGGAATCTTCGGCATTATCGGAGGTATTGCAGCGATAGCAACTTCTTTTGCACTCCGTTCCCAGGAAAATAAATCCAGCGCCGTTTAAGATAAAAAAATTCAATTTTTATTCCAATTGTCAAATACCGGAGCGTGACATTCTGTGACCCCTGGGTGATATTGAGTAAATCTCTCTCCCTTCGTGCATGGTATAGGTCTCATAATGGTAAATGACTGGTAATTCCTCTGTATCAAAGTCCTAAAAAGAAGATATCCGGCTTAATCGGCGTGGAATGGGGGCCTGTTTTTTCACTGGTCCAGGAAAATTATGGAGGAGCTGTTCTATATAATAAATCGAACCCAGTATTTCTCATGTCCATGCAATTCTCTCTCCTTCTCTGTATGCTCATTGCAGGAGGAGTAATCGTCTCCGGTTGCAGTTTTCTCATAAAGGACCCCGAGATCTCGGTAAAGGGGGTCGCGCTCTCTTCCGTCTCTCTTACGGATCTGACGCTTGATGTGACTCTGTCAGTGAATAACGCGAATCCGGTTGGTATTACCCTCAAATCTCTCGAATTCGATATATATTACCAGGATGGAGGTGACTGGATATACTTATCTCACGGAGAACAGGCCGGGATAGAGGTAAGGCCCGGGTTAAATGAAATGACAATTCCTGTAACAGTCGATAATGCCGAACTGATCAAGTCACTTTTCGGCCTGGTTACACGCGGTGAGATGCACCTCAAAATACAAGGAGTGGCGTTACCGGATTTCTTCGGAATTTCACCAAAAGTTCCGTTTGTCCATACTACTACTATCTCGTTATAGTGTTTCGGGAAAATTGAAACTTATCATCAATTCCCTTTTTTTCTATGATGAGAAAAATCCGGTTCTGCATTGATCGGGAATAATGGATTTGCACATTTTTCTGTATGTCCACAATATGAGTGGCCTTGATCCATGGATGTATCATTTCAATGAATGAAGTGGGTGATTCTTCGTGAAAAGAAAATATGCAGTTTTTTATAGCCGGCCATCATTATTACAATTTTATGTGGCAAAATGGGAAGATTCTCGGCTTATTAGTCGTTGTGACTGCGCTTATTTTTTCTGCCGGATGCACCAGCTCCGACTTCGGCCCCGCAACCCCCGTGATAACGCCGGTCGCGACCACCGGGACAGGTGATGAGACATTCCTTTCAATCTACGATGCATCTTTAATAGTTATCGAAAACGGGCTAAAAGACGTGGACGCGAATTTATATTCTTCCGTGAGCAATGCGGGAATAACGTATTCCCCGTCCAAATTGCGCCTTGCAGCGCTTGATCTAAAAAATGCGGCTGATAATTATCACACGTCTTTACTGAAGATAGAAGATTTTGCCATAAAAGAAAACGAGTACAAACGGAATGAGCATCTCAAATATCTCTCCACTATCGGAACAGTTGGCGGAAATATCGCCGAGGCGGCGCAGGCCGAAGGGGATAACGATTACAGGCTGGCTATGAACTATGTGGAAATGGGCAGAACGCATCTCCAGAGAATTGAGGGAGTTCCAAACCAGGCTCATAGGGATCTTATCGGGGTTATGAAGGTACACCTCGATGACTACGTGCAACGCATGCGGGACGAGATCTCCTCTTCATGAATGATGAAGGACTTCATCTAATTTTTCAAATTAATTTTTCCAACACAACAGATCTTACATTTATAGCGGCTGCGTGAAAGGAAATCCTTACACATTTCCGTAATCCTGTCAATTGTCCAATTTCATGCAGCACTTCTTGTACTTCAGTCCGCTCCCGCACGGACAGGGGTCATTTCGCCCCGCTTTTCCGGGCTGAAATTTTAGATTCTGATTTTTTTCTGATGAACCCGTTTTCAAAAGGTATCCGGGAACTGATGCCCGGGAATCCCCCGGATGCCTCGGTGATGCAGGCCATGTTGTTGCTGGTAGCGTTTCGTCCGGTGAGCAGGCTGGATCGGGTGGGTGAACAGAGTGCCGTGGTATGAAAATTTGAGAAACGTATTCCCATATCGGCAATCCGTCGCATGGCAGGGGTTTCTATGGGCCCGCCAAAGGCGTCCATTGAACCGTAACCCACATCATCCCATACTATCATCAGGATATTGGCCCCCCCCTCCGGCGCCTGGGGCTGGATGTACGGGGTCCAATCCGGTTCCGCATCCCGGATATCAACCGCAATTTTTCCTTTCCATGGGGTTGTCATAGTTCCTCTCCATAAGAATATTGGAATTTTTGATTTCAGCCAGATTTCATAAGGATTTGAAAAGGTACGCTGGAACATGAGGAAGAATCCAACTGCCCATTTCCGATCCCGCAATGGAAGATGAGAGTAGTATTTTAAAAGATTTACCCTCATATTTCCTTTGAGATGCAGGGAGATCATAGTGCGGTTATCTTTCTGCAGGTTACGGAGTGCGGGAGTATGATTGAATTTTACCTGCCAGGTGCAGAACAGGAGAACCGGGTATGCGGGTGGTAGTCGCACTGGGGGGAAACGCCCTCCTAAGACGGGGAGAACCGATGACTGCTGAATTGCAGCGGGAGAACGTGAGAGCAGCCGCCCAGGCCCTTGCACCGGTGGCCATGGAGCATACACTCATTCTCTCGCATGGAAACGGCCCGCAGGTGGGCCTGCTTGCGCTTCAGGCAGCCTGCTACAAGGAAGTTGAAGCATACCCTCTCGACGTGCTCGGGGCCCAGACCGAGGGGATGATTGGCTACCTTATCGAGCAGGAACTGGGAAATCTCCTCCCGCCTGAGGTCCCCCTGGCTACGATACTCACTATGGTAGAGGTGGACCCCAATGACCCTGCATTCCTGGATCCGACAAAGTTTGTGGGTCCGGTGTACGGGAAAGATGAGGCATCCCGGATTACAGAAGAGAAGGGGTGGACATTCAAAAAAGACGGTGAGAAATGGAGACGGGTTGTGCCATCACCTCGTCCGAGAAGGATATTCGAGATCCGTCCCATACGATGGCTCCTTGATAAAGGAGCAATAGTGATCTGTGCCGGTGGAGGAGGGATTCCGACTATATTCGAACGGGGGAAGGGGCGGTTCCTTACCGGCGTGGAAGCGGTAATTGACAAGGATCTGGCCGGTGCGCTGCTTGCGAGGGAACTGAAAGCCGATCTCTATGTAATGGCAACCGATGTGAAAGGGGTCTACCTGGACTGGGGGACCCCGAAGGCCCGACTGATCTCCAAAACAACAACTGAAGAAATATCACGGCACCAGTTTCCCGCGGGTTCCATGGGCCCCAAGGTTGACGCCGCCTGCCGATTCGTGGAAGAGACCGGGAACCCTGCTGCAATCGGATCCCTTTCTGACATAGAAAAGATTATTTCCGGTCATGCAGGAACGCACATCATACCTGTTTCGGATACAGGGGGGATACCTGGATGAGGGAATTCGGAGTCTATTCGGAGGTGGGGAGGCTTCGGAAGGTAATTGTCCACCGTCCCGATCTGAGTCTCCGGCGACTCACACCCTCCAATCACGAAGAGCTGCTCTTCGATGACCTTCTCTGGGTGGAGAAGGCAATGCATGAGCACGATTCCTTTGTGAATTTGCTTCGTGACGAAGGAGTCCGGGTATATTATCTCCAGGGTCTCCTTGCAGAGGCCATGTCTTCAGAAAAAGCGCGGCATACGATGATCGGAAGGGTGATTAATGCCATGACTGTGGGTATCTCTGCAGTTTCGCAGTTGCAGGCCTGCCTTCTCGATATGGATCCCGCAACCCTGGCACGGCACCTGATAGGCGGTCTTACAAAGGCGGAAACCGGATGCCTGGACAGTGACCTGATGGCTAGGCGGTCCCTGACATCGGCGGCATCCGGCCCGGACAGCTTCATCCTTCCACCCCTTCCAAACACACTCTATACCCGCGATTCCTCGTCCTGGATTTACGGGGGACTGACCCTTAATCCAATGTTCTGGCCGGTCCGCCGCCTGGAGGCCATTAATCTTGCAGCTATCTACCGGTTTTGCCCAATGTTTCGCGATGCGCAATTCAATGTCTGGTATCCCCGGCGTGATGTAAAAGGAAAGTTCGAGAGGGTGGAGGCAGAGCGGGCCTCTATGGAAGGTGGTGACGTGATGCCTGTCGGGAACGGGACTGTGATTATCGGGATGAGCGAACGGACTACTTCCCGGATGATCGAACTGGTTGCCAATGAGCTCTTCTCCCGGGGTGCTGCCGAGAGGGTTATCGTTGGCCAGATGAACAGGAACAGGGCTCATATGCATCTTGATACTGTCTTTTCAATGCTTGATGCGGATACTGTGACCATCTACCCTCGCGTGGTAGAGAAGATGCGGACTTTCAGCATCCGCCCGGGAGAAGGGGAAGCCGTTTTCGAAATTACCAGGGAGAAGAGTTTTCTTTCCGCGGTTGCTGATGCCCTTGACGTGAAATCGCTTGAGGTGATCCCCACCGGGGGAGATGAGTATGCCGCGGCCCGGGAGCAGTGGGACGATGGGAATAATGTCCTGGCACTGAAACCCGGTGTGGTGGTCGCATATGACAGGAATACCTCAACCAACAGGAACTTCCGTAACGCCGGGATCGAAGTGCTCGAGATCGATGGGTCTGAGTTATCACGGGGAAGGGGCGGGAGCCACTGCATGACCTGCCCGCTGGCCAGGGACGCGATATAGATAATCAGGCGACAGGGAAGGAATGTGATGTTTCGCTGCCATTTCCTGGTGTAGAGACTCACCTTCCTGTTTCATTGCCAGGGAAAGCCTCCTTTTAATCAATTAAGAGGATAATGTCGGATTGGGACAATAATCTGGTGAATTCATAATATATGTATATATCAGAATAAATCCATCTCTATTTTAATGGAGCAGTTCAGAATTATCGCAATTATTCTTCGCCAGATGTTCAAATCATTGGCATATATCATTGTTCTGGCCATTGGCGTACCTATTCTCATAGGCCTGGCGGCAGGCATTCCTGCCGGTGTGATGCTGGGTTTCGTCTCATCAACTGCACTCCTTCAGGCAACCGCCTCACCGGTCGGGGTTGGTCTGGACCTCCCTCCTGCAGTCATCCTGGCTGCGATGACTTCCTTTGCCCTGGGAATGACGCTGGCCATCTTCGAGATCTGCGATACATTTGCAAAGACGTCGGAACGGGTGCAGCAATGGCTGGAGAAAGTGGAAAAAAAGATGCAGAAGGTCACAATAATCCATAAATACGGGGTAATCTCCTGCATGTTCATATCCTGGATACCCGGTCTTGGCCTTTACAGCACACCGGTTATTGCCTGGCTTTTTCGTTGGAACAGGATTCCCGCCGCAATCTTTACCGTTTTTGGGTTTTTTCTGGTGGCACTGGCCTTCCTTCTGCTCGCCGAAGGAGTCATCCAGGTTGTATTATAATGCAAAAAGATCCCGAATAGCAATTTTTTCTATTTTATTTTGAAAAAAAAAATTCTTGGCCTGATAGAGCCTCGATGAAAGCTCAATGATATTCTTTACGGAATGGGGTTTGCTACATTCTTCTTTTTCAGCACGATATCAATGACGCCATGGCGAACCTGGTAGAAGCTGTGGATGAGGTCGATCTGGCAGCGTAGTTCAATCCAGGTCTTCTTCTCGCCGGTGACGATTGCCACTTTTTCAGGTCCGATATCGGCATACACCGCGGAAGATATTCCCGGCGGGATTTCGGCGGTGATGAATATCCGGTCGTCACTCTCGATTACCTCGTATTCAATATCCTGGTGATGGCCCGGATTAATACGGAAGATATGGGGGTTATCTGATGGGTTTCCGGATATAATTGTACAGCCTATAAACCTTGCATGGTCCTGCCGCGGTATATTCTGCAGGATGTCCTCCACCATTTTTGCAAGGTCCTTTAAGAATTCGTCGTAGGGATTATTCGGCATGAATACCACACAACCTGTACGTCTGTCCTTCGTTCTTCACTATCTGTTGTTCGGTCAATTCCTTGAGACATTTTTTAAGGTTCTCGACTGGAAGTCCGGTAAGTTCCATGAGTTCGTCCATCGAAAGGTTGCAGTGGGCAAGGGCGATAGCAAGGTCAATCCCGGTATCGTCTCCCAAAATGTCCCTCCCCTTCTGAATGATCCCTTTGATCTGGGCCTCGATGTCCCCATCAATGTTATGCAGGTTATTCACCATTTCGTCCCTGGTATCAAGCATTTGCCGGAGTTTCAGGAGCGAATGCCTGAAATGAATTGTCTGGTTCGTGTTGGTGAAGGTTACCGATTCCTGTTTCTCCAGGCTCACTACCACGTTGATATCATGCGCAAGATAATAGTATTTCCGCCTCCGCTCGTCGAGCCGGAAAGAGAGTATCTCTTCCCTCTCCATCATCTGAAGGTGTTCTATCACCGCTTTCGGGGAGAGCACCAGCCTGTCGGAAATTTCAGTAACAAAACAGGGCTTCTGACGGAGAAGCTCGATAATTCTCCTGCGGTTTCTGTTTCCCAGGATATCGAGAATTCTTGCGACCTCAACACGATCGAGCATTAATTACTTTATGTTAGTGTTTTTTATATATATAGTTGTTGTGAGGGGGTTCTGTTGCGTTTGGCAGTGGATTACCAGGATATTCTGAGTTTCTCAGAAAAGGAACTGCTTCACTCCCGATGTAATTTACTCCCCTACTTCTATCAAAATCGGGATTAATAGGGTATCAAAATAAGCCATCAAAGGTTACTGACGCTGAAATCGAAAACCGCTTAAAACCTCGACAACCATCCTGTGCGATGCAGCAGGAAATCAGTAAAGTTTGTGGTCGGATATGGGGTTGGGCTCGTTATTGTGGGGAAGGGGGTTGGCATTCCTGTTGAAGCTATGGAAAATGTGGGAGTAGCCCTTGTCGGGAGTAGTGTGATGGTTACCTGCCGGGTGACAGGGAAGGTCGGCCTGGACCTTGTCTGGAAGGGGGTTATTGTAACGACAGGTGTAACCGGTAATGTCGGTATAATCCTTGTCGAAAACGGGGTTATTGTTACCGTCGGCAGGACATGAGCCGGGGATTCGTGACCTGACTCATCGTCGGCCCATTTTACCTGGCATCCTTCCTTGACAATAAATTGCCTTCCCCTGTCGTCGACTGCTATGGGATAGGAGTCGCCCGTATTGCCAGGATGCCTGTGGTTTGAATAAACTGTCCCGCATGGCAATCTTTCCATACAGGCGGAATCACATAAAAAGAACGATATCAGATTGTTTACTACCGAAAAAAAAGGGCATTGCCGGATTATTCCAATATCCGGTAATTGGGGGCTTCGTCGGTGATAAGGATATTGTGGGGATGGCTTTCAGTAACACCTGCATTGGTGATGCGGATGAACCGGGTCTTTTCATGCATCGCCTTAATATCTTTTGAACCGGTGTACCCCATCGATGACTTGAGACCGCCAACAAGCTGGTAGACGACATCGGACAGGCTACCCACGTACGGGGTGACCCCCTCCACGCCCTCGGGAACAAACTTGGTCCTTCCTATATCCTTTCTCTGGAAATACCTGTCACTGGAGACGCCGCCGCTCATGACGCCGAGCGAACCCATCCCCCTGTATTGCTTATACCGGCGGCCCTTCATGGTGATCACCCGGCCCGGAGATTCGTCTGTTCCGGCAAAGAGACTTCCAATCATGACGCTGTCGGCTCCCGCAGCAATGGCCTTGGCCACATCGCCGCTGTAACGAGCCCCGCCGTCTGCGATCACCGGCACGTCCATATCTTTTACCGCTTCGGCAACACTGGCGATTGCCGTAATCTGCGGTACCCCTACCCCTGCTACAATACGGGTGGTGCAGATGGACCCGGGCCCGATTCCCACCTTGAGACCGTCGACCGTGTCCATCAGGTCCTCAGCCGCTTTTCCCGTGGCGATATTCCCGGCGATGACCTCGGCTTTTGCGCTTCCTTTAATATCCCTGACCGACCTGATCACATTCATGTTATGGCCATGGGCGCAGTCCACCACCAGCGCATCCACTCCGCAGCCGTCCAGTTTCATGGCCCGGTCGAAATCAAAGGGGCCCACTGCCGCGGCTACACGGAGTTTCCCGGCACCGTCACGGGTGGCGCTTGGGAACTGGCGTTTCTCGAGAAGGTCCTGCATGGTAATGAGGCCTACAAGGGTCCCGTCCGGGTCGACTACAGGCAACCTCTCCACCTTGTTGGTGTACATGATCTCAAGGGCATGCTTCATGGTGATATCTTCGCCGGCAGTGATTGGCTCCCGTGTCATAATCTTTCGCACGCTCTCCGCACCCCGGCGGGAGGAGATCCCCCTGATATCACGCCTGCTTACGATACCGATAATTTTTCCACCCTCCACAACCGGGACACCGCCAATCCTATGTTCGGTCATCAGGTGTTCCACATCGGCAACGCTGGTATCGGGGCCGACAGAGAGGACTTTTCGCTCGATAAGCTCCTCCGCCTGTTTTACATGGCGGATCTTCATCATCTCGTCTTCCGGAGACATGTTCCGGTGAATGACCCCTATACCCCCCTCCCGGGCCAGTGCGATGGCCATGGCAGATTCTGTCACGGTATCCATTGCCGAACTTACCAGGGGTATGGTCAGCGGAATATTTCGCGAAAACCGGGAGGAAATTTCGGCTTCGTTGGGCTCGATAAACGATTCGGCCGGCTCCAGTAGGATATCATCAAAGGTGAGGGCCAGCGGTGCCTGTAACTTTTCGATATACATATCTCATCGTACCATCCTGATCAGCCTGGTGACCAGTTCTTCCTGTATCGAGGAATCCCGATCACCACCGCAGACCATTCCCCGGACTCCGATGATATCGGGATTAATCCGCTTCAGGGAATCCAGGTCTTCAAATGTGAGGGATCCGGCGAGGGCAGTCATGACGCCGGCATCCCTGTTCATGGATGTGAATCTGGTAAGTTCCGCCTCATTCATAAATTCAAAAGTGCTCTTCTTGTCTTTGATTCCCGTATCAACCATGACCACATCAGCCCCCGCTTCTGCGGCCAGAGGAGCCATTACAAATGGCGAGATCGTCCCCAGGCGGGCATAATCGGAATATGCAGCAATTACTACGTATTTATCCGGAAAATCCTGTTTGACAGCTTTCACCACGCCTTCGATCATTTCTTTTGCCCTGTCTGCGCCATCAAACATAAGCCCTATCTTCACGTAGTCGGCCCCCGCACAGGCCGCTCCGTAGGCGGTCAGCGCTGCTCCTCCAGGTTTGTAATCAAAGTCACCGATAGCTGCACTGACCGGTTTATCGCTTAAGTCTTTTATCGCCCTGATGACCCAGGGAAAATTAGCACCCAGTGACCCTTCACTGGGCTTTTTTACGTCCACGATATCAGCAGCAAGAGATTGTTTCGCCTCCTCAATGTCTCTAGGGCTGACCAATAATTGCATAGGATTTAATGATCCTGATTGCTAATAGTGATTACGCTATAGCATGGATTTGGTTCTCGCCATGGATTTGAAGTCGGGCCAGGTGGTCCATGGAATGAAAGGAGAGCGACAGTCATATCGCCCCCTGGACTGGGGACTCTCACCGACTGCAGATCCCCAGGGATACATCGGGTCACTTAAACCCCGCTTCCTGTATGTCGCAGACCTGGACAGGATCGCCGGGACAGGAGATCACACGCGCGAGATCCTGGCTTGTGCATCAATGGTAGAACGCTGTTACGTGGACAGGGGAGCCCGGTCTCTGGATGATTTTCTGCAAGCGACGCACCTTGCAAATGTGGTTGGTACCGAGACCGCAGGAGATGACCTGTCAGGATACCCATCGGGATATCTGAGTATCGATATCAGGGACGGGAAAGTCGTTCCCGGCGGCGAGGACCCGGCATCGATTCTGCACAAAGCAGGGAAATGGTCGTTTGAGGGATGTATTCTCTTACATATCAGTGCTGTGGGCACAGGTACGGGAGTTCCGGTCCGGAACCTGGAAGAGATGAGGTCTGCCTATGAAAAAACTCTCATATACGGGGGTGGAATAGCAGGTCCCGACGATCTTGCACTGCTGCAGAACGCCGGATTTGACGGGGCAATCGTTGCAACGGCGGTTCACAGGGGACACATCGCTCTGGAATCAATACGGAGGGGCGAATGGCACTGATTACCATTGAGGGGATTGACGGGAGCGGGAAGAGTTCCCTGGTTGCGGCCTTGCAGGATCAACTTGCAGATCTGGATCCACTGTTTACCCGTGAGCCTGGTTCGTCATGGCTGGGGGAGCAGGTGAGAAGAGCAATCGCCGAGGAGATCGACCCGATCGCAGAAGCGCTTTTATTTATTGCTGATCACGCAGTTCATGTCTCCGAGGTGATCCGCCCTGCCATGGCAGATGGGCGGCTTGTTATTTCGGATCGATACCGGGACAGCAGGTATGCCTACCAGGCAGTGACCCTGCATGGAATCCTCCCCGATCCCGTCACCTGGTTAAAGCAGATTCATGAAGGCTGGAGCATCACTCCTGATCTCACCTTCCTGCTTGTGCTCCCGGTAACGGAGGCACTTAAGAGAAGGGACCAGGGTGGAGATCTTGAGCATTTTGAAAAAAATGACCTTTTGGAAGGAGTTCAGGAGCATTACCTGGCCCTGGCCGCCGAGGAGCCTTCCCGGTTTATTGTAATCGATGCCCAAAAAGAAGAAGATGAGATCCACAGGTTCGTGGCCGATTCCATCAGGCAGCATTCTGAATGGTCACGATCACGTCGTCGACGGTGAGTACGTCGACTTTCTCCCCAGCTTCCATATACGAAAATATCAGGCTGAAAGCATTATCAGGAAGTGCCACTATTTTTCCGTTTACTTCGAGAGATTCCGGAGGATTCTCCAGGCTCTCCGCAGGCAGTGCACGGACGGCATCCATAAATGCGGCCGCTTCTTTTCGGAACGTAGGTCCGATGACCGCCATATTGAACTGAATGTCGCTCATCACCCTCTCAAGTCTGGCCGTATCGGGTCGCCACATCACCTCTGCATTCAGCGCTCTGGAGGCATCCCCCGAGTCGTCGCTTGAATAGGGCGAGAAGATGGTGACCCTGCCCAGCGGTGCATTCAGGGCCATTCCGCGTTCATGCTTATATCGGCGGACTTCTGCCACAACCTTTACCAGCAGGTCACCTTCCGTAAGAGCGGGCAGGTCCGCCGGGGCACACTCCGGCCATCCGGCGGCATGCACGCTTCCAAGCCCCAGGTATGAGTAGATTTCTTCGGCAAAATGCGGGGCAAACGGAGCCATCAGCCGGCATAACACATCCAGGGCGGTTGTAAGGGCATGGCAGGCTCCGTCCCTCTCTTCATTATCCGAATAGAGCCTTCCCTTGGAAAGCTCGATATAATTGTCTGCCAGTACGTCCCATGAGAATTCCCTGATAGCCTTGAGGCCCCGGTCAAACTGGCAGTTATCCATGGCGCGGGTCACTTCGTCAACAGTTGTGGAAAGCCGGCACATCAGCCAGCGGTCAGCGATTGCCTCTATCGGGCCCTCATGATCGTATTCTTTCCTGTTGAGCTGAATGAGCACGAACCTGGCGATGTTCCATAGTTTCGTCTGGAACCTGGATGCAGCTACCACATCATTCCAGTTGAACATGATATCGGACCCGGTTGCGGCCCCGGCGGCTGCCCATTGTCTCAATGCATCCGCACCGTGTTGGGAACTGATATCTTCGGGGGATATGATGTTTCCCCTGCTCTTGCTCATCTTGAAGCCGTCTTCCCCGAGCACCATCCCGTTGATAAGGATCTCGTCCCAGGGTTTTTGGCCCGTAAGCGCAACCGAACGGAGAATGGTGTAAAATGCCCATGTCCTGATAATATCATGCCCCTGGGGCCTTAGCTGGGCGGGGAAGAGGGGGGGAATGCCTCCACCCTCCCATCCGGTGACGTTCAGGACCGAGATTGATGAGTCCATCCAGGTATCCAGGACATCCTCTTCGCCCGAAATATCGATTGAGCCGCATTTCGGACAGGGTAGATCGGGTCGATCCACCGTAGGGTCGATGGGAAGGTCCGACTCGTCGGGTATGATCAGCTCCCCGCACTTCCGGCAGAACCATACCGGGATGGGAGTTGCAAAGATACGCTGCCTGGAGATACACCAGTCCCATTCCATCTGGCTCACCCAGTTTTCCATGCGGAGGAACATGTGTTCCGGATACCAGTGAATCTCGTGTGCGGCCTTCATTATTTCATCGGGCTGGATCCTGACAAACCACTGCCGTTCACTCATTATTTCAATAGGGGTTTTGCATCTCCAGCATGTCCCCACCCGCTGTTCGAGAGGCTCTGATGATTTGAGGATATTTTCATCCTTCATATCCAGGAGGATTGCCTTCCGGCACTCGGAGGTCGTGAGGCCGGCATATTTACCTGCGATGGGCGTCATCCGCCCTTTACGATCGATAGCCTTGCGCAGTTCCAGGCTGTGCTGTTTCCACCAGTGGACGTCCTGCTTATCTCCGAATGTGCAGATCATCACGGCACCTGATCCGAATTCCGGATCGACAGCGCCATCAACAATCACCGGGACGGTGTGACCAAAGAGCGGGACTTTCAGTCTTTTCCCCCGAATTTCACTGTAGCGTTCGTCATCCGGATACACGGCAACCGCCACGCAGGCCGAGAGGAGTTCAGGCCGGGTGGTTGCGATCTCCACGCCGTCAAAATCGAAATAATTGAGTGTAGTCTCTCTGGGCTCATACGACACCTCTGCAAAGGCAATGGCGGTTTCGCAGCGTGTGCAGAAATTAACAGGGTGTTCACTCTGGTAAATATACCCGGATTTCAGCATTTTAAGAAAAGAAGCCTGGGTCTTTCCGAAATACCGGGGCAGCATTGTGATGTATTCATTGCTCCAGTCGATAGAGAAGCCCATACGGCGAAGAGTCCCCCTCATCTTCTCGATATTGGCCAGGGTCAATTCCCGGCACATTCGCCGGAACTCCTCCCTTGGAACATCATTCTTGGTAATGCCATGAATCTCCTCCACCTTCACTTCGGTCGGCAGCCCGTGGCAATCCCATCCCTGGGGAAACATCACATTATATCCCTGCATTCTCCTGTAACGCGCAATAAAATCGATATAGCACCAGTTGAACGCATTACCGATATGAAAGTTCCCGGTGGGATAAGGGGGTGGGGTATCGATTATAAAACGTGGTTTATCAGATTCCAAATCAAAATAATTGTCCTCATCGCGCCAGGTTTTTTGCCATCGTTGTTCCACCTCGGTAAAGTCATATGTTTTTGGGAGATCCTGTGATGTCGACATTTCCCAGATATTTGTTCTGGCACGACATATAGTGATCGAATACTCGCGCCGAATGATGAATCATCCCCGATCCGTCTTCAGAACAGTAGGAAATTACAGTAAAACCTTTTCCGGAAAGGTCTTTTTGGTCAGCGAACAACTGATATCAGAATGACGACCAGGTTAGGTGACAGGCTCGCTGCAATCCTGACACTTTCCTTCGTACTCATTGCACCTTATATCCAGCCCCCGTGGTTTCTCTCGATTATCGTTATCCTGTCATCGTGTGTACTCTTCCTTATCAAAAAGACGAAATACCTGGCAATCGCCATGATACCGATTGCCCTGCTATATGGCCTTTCGATTCTCCCTCTGCTTGTTTTTGCCTGCACCATTACAATACTGGTCATGGGGGAACTGGCGTTTGGGGGGAGAGGTGAGCGCCTCATCTCGTATATTGCATATATAGCCGCCGGCTTGGTGGGGTGCACACTGGTGATGCTCTATCTGCAGACCTATGCCCCCCTGGTCGTTCTATTCGGGATTGTGGTTGCAGTCCTGCTCAAAGCAATTTTACGCGAGCGTGAAGATGCCCTGATGATAGAGGCCCTCGGGATTGCCATGACCATGTTTCTCATCGACGAGCTCAATTATCAGGCAGATATTACGCTGATATTCCTTGCGGTCCTGATCGCCTTCATCTTCGGATACTCATCCTACCGGTTGAAGACTGCCGATGTGAGCGGGCTGTTTTCAGGGGCACTCATAGGAATCATCCTGATTGTGTTCGCCGACATCAGGTGGTTCCTCGTTGTATTGACGTTTTTTATACTGGGATCAGTCTGCACGCGGTATAAATATGAATATAAGCAGAAAATGGGCATTGAGCAGTTACACGGGGGAGCAAGGGGCTATCTCAATGTATTTGCAAATGGCAGCGTGGCTGCGGCATCAGCCGTGTTATGGGGTATTTCGGGAGAGCCCATGTTCCTGGCTCTTTTTGTGGGGAGTGTAGCCACCGCTGCGGCTGACACCGTGGCCAGCGAGGTGGGGGTCACTGGTGGCGACCCCTACATGATAACCACGTTCCAGCGGGTTGCGGCGGGCACGAACGGGGGAGTGACCGTTATCGGGGAATTGACAGCGCTGGCGGGAGCAATTATCATCTCCCTTGTCGCGTATTTCCTTGGAGTAATTGACCTTCAGATGGCTGCAGTCTGCACTGTGGCCGGTATGGTTGGCACAAATATTGACAGCCTCGTAGGAGCACTCATTGAGAACAGGGGGATAATCGGAAACGCAGGGACGAACATTCTGGCAACGACGGGGGGAGGGCTCTTTGCCCTCCTTTTTTACCTCTGAAAAAGTTCAGTACTTATACCAACGCCCTTTCTTGTCATATTCACCCTGGGTCACGGTTTCTTTTAATTGGGTGAATTTCTGGTAAAAGGTTGATTTGAAGCTATAGATCAGTGGAAATACCACGAATATGGCAATTACATACAGGGCTGCGGTCAACGCCAGACCTTCCGGTCCCAGGAGTGCGGACACCTCCGCGGGGGTTAATGATTCTATCTGGGTTGCATTGAATGTGGTAATGGGAACAAGTTTCTCATAGAGAAATACCGTCCATATAATAGCGAATAGCAGCATTATCAGGGCAGTGAGAGCCAGGACCGTAATATAAAAGAGAATAACGGTGAAAAGATTGTGCATCACCACTTCCACACTTCTCCGGATCGATTCAAACACGTGTGCATCCTCGAAGACAACTGCGGTGTCATAAAAGAATGTAAAAAATGAAATTCCCACCACACTTCCGATTGCTACAAGTGATATCAGTTCCTGGCCCATCCCCGTAATGGAGAGGGGTAACATCAGCAGGACCAGTGTCAGGATAACGGCGAAGGCGATGATAAGTGACGGGAGGAGTATCCTGAAATAGTATTTCAATCCTCCCTGTATGAAGGTGTGGATGCTTCCGTCACCGCTTCTGATTACATGCATCATAGCCCCCGTAAAGAACGGGATGGTGATAAGTTCGATAATCCACAACCTCCCTGCCACGAATTCTCCCAGAAGTGACTGGGCGGCGAGATCGGCAGCGCCGAACAGCCCGAATACAAGGCCAGGAATCCATAGCACCGGGTGAGAGATTAAAAGTGCCCCGGCTTTCCGTAACGATTTGAGGACCATGTTCACCTGTTCCTGGGCATCGCAACAATTTCCCTGACCTGAAGGTCGAAGAAGGAGGCGGTATTGCCAGGCCTTATAACGCACACCGTATCAGAGCCGGAAGCAGTCCCGCCTGCTGCTACTACTTCGCTGTCCACAGTCACCGCACCCTGGTCGGCTGCGATGAGCACACATTCCACGGCTACTTTCAGCCCTACTGCCACAACTTTCCTGAGGGCCTCTGCGACTGCCTCGGTTCTGGAACCTCCGCCCACCTTGGGTGAACGGGAGAATGACTTTTCCAGGCCGGAAAGGACATGAGTGCCGGTGACGACCCGAACCGCTTTCGATCGCAGGAAAACCGCGGTCTCATCTGAGAATTCCCATACCCCCGGCTGTTTAAAGCCCATAACATGGGTGACGACTACCAGGTCAAGACCGGTTCCATCCACGGCTTTGAAAAATTCAAGGGCCGAAGCGCCGCTTGTGCTGGCCACTACAATCGTTTTAATGCCCAGTTCCTGCGCGCGTTCGACGGCGATCCTGGCGCAGTCTTTTGTATTTTCGGCTCCCGGCGTATCAAAAAAATAAGTATTCCTGGTGACAAATGACATAATAACATTTTAATAGAGTCTTATCATTTAAAGGGAATTGCTATGATCACGCTTGCGCTGGCAGGGAAACCAAATTGTGGCAAGTCTACATTTTTCCGGGCGGCTACAATGGCACCGGTCGAGATTGCCAATTATCCGTTTACTACGATCGATGCTAATTTCGGGATTGCGTATTTCCGGGCAGTATGCCCATGCAAAAGCCTGAACATACAATGTGAGAGCTGTGTTGAAGGGGTCCGGTTCATCCCGGTCAACCTGATTGATGTGGCAGGGCTGGTGCCGGACGCCCATAAGGGGAGGGGTCTTGGGAACCAGTTCCTGGACAATCTCAGACAGGCGGACGCAATCATCCACATAGTGGATGCAAGTGGCGCTACGGACAGCGAAGGGAATGTTGTAGACCTTGGGAGCCACAATCCCCTTGAAGATGTGGCATTTCTTCGCTTCGAGATGACCATGTGGGTGTACGGCATCCTGGATAAGCACTGGGCAAAGGTCCAGCGGCAGGCGCAGACCAGGACATATTCCATTCATAATGGTTTGGCGGATGTATTTGCAGGACTGGGGATATCCCCCGAGGATGTTCGCGATGCAGAGGCGGTTGCAGGAATTGATCTGATACATGCACATGAGGAGGATCTTGTTGCATTCTGTAAGGAGATCGTGAATATTTCCAAGCCTATGGTGGCACTGGGTAACAAGATTGACCAGGCACCTGAGGAGATGGTGGCTTCATTGAGGGATGCAAAAATGATTTTTGCCAGTGCTGCAGGAGAGCTGGCCTTGAGAAATGCGGTCACCGCAAGCCTTGTGCAGTACATTCCGGGAGATGCCACCTTCTCGATTAAGAAGGAAGAAGTTCTCTCTCCGCCCCAGAAAGCAGGCCTCGCGAAAATTGAAGAGGTAATGAGAAAATTCGGTGGCACCGGTGTTCAGGAGGCAATCAATCATACCGTAAGGGAGTTGCTTGGCATGATCGTGGTATATCCTGTGGAAGACGAGAACAAATTTTCCGACAGCCGTGGAAAGGTGCTCCCGGATGCGTTCCTGATGAAAGAGGGGGCCACTCCCCATGACCTGGCTTTCCAGGTTCATACCGACATTGGAGAGGGATTCCTTTACGCCATTGATGCCCGGACCAAGATGCGGGTGAAGGATACCCATATACTCAAGGACGGGGATATTGTCCGGATTGTCAGTACCGCCAAATAATCCCGGCCGTATCTGGATCCGGGGCAGGAATTCAGAGAAATCACCAATATATTTTTATACTATTGAGAGAAACCCAGATTAACATGAATGGCGAGGTATTTCAGGCCCAGGTCATCAGGAATTTTTTTGATACCATTACTGGTACTGACCGGAACCTGACCCGCATATACATGTGCGTGATGAGCCTCGCAAAACTTCGCATGGAAAAACCCGAGAAGATTACGTTTCTTGTGGATCAGATTCGAAAAAGCAAGCAGCAGAGGGAATTGTCCATAGATATCCTTGATTATATGGTTGACGCCGCAATCCAGCTGGATCTCAATATAGTGCAGACAGCGTTTGGAGTAAAAGAGATCGGGGACTTCATGCAGGAAATCAATGGCATCAGTCTGGACACCCTTTGAACTGGAATTTACCCTATCTAGTTTACAGGATTTTTGCCCGGCATCAGGAGTCAATTTTCCTGAATGATTAAACCAGGAATATAGACTGGTATAAAAAGAAACACGATTCAGAGGCCCAATGCCTCTTTATATGAAGTGAGGATCTGGATCACATAGTTCTGGTGTTCATCCAGGGACTGGCCGTCATCAGGGGACTCCAGGTACGCGACTGCGTAGAGGAGGACGATGGCGTTGTCACGTTTTAATTCATCCGGATCCTCCACTTTTTCCGGCGGAATCACAATTGCCAGGTAGGGATCGTCATCCGCGTTAAAGGTTACCGGAGATGCTGATTTCACCTGTGCGTTTTCGAGGTTTTCCGCCCTGTCGCGGATGATCTCAAGGGCTTTTTTCAGGGTCTTTATTGCCCCTGCATCCGGGAGCCGGACAATTGCATTCTCAGCACTTTGCATGGTTTTTTGATATAACCCGAATTTGAATGAAAGGACTGTGGACCCAATATCATGGGAGGTATCAAGGTCCATGTCCCTGAAATGAGGGCTGATCCTGTGCATATAATCGTAAAGATATTTTTCCATGGTATTCTCCTCCGATACAACAGATACCGGGGTGCCGAATCGTTTAATCAGCCGTACCAGCAGGATTGTAATGCTTGCGGCAAACAAACCCTGCATCACGAGGTTGGGACGGATTTCCAGGGGAACAATGAAAATCAGAAATGCGTAGACAGGAGCAAAGAGGGAGACGATATCCCTGCGGGGTTTGATCCAGGCCAGGTAGGCAAGGCACACTGAACCAATGACACACCCCCAGAAGAATTCCCCTGCATCCGGGATAATATTCAGGTACTGGAGTGCCACAGCTACTGCTATTCCTCCGAATGAAGTGAGAGGAACCGCCAATGAGAGATATTTTTCCAGATCCTTCCGGTTGTCTTCCACCGGTCCTGTGTGTTCTGTCATGAGTGATGTTACCGTCTCTATAGTATGAAGGAATCCTAAAATAATGTTTCAATATCGTGCAGGATATAAAATCTGGACGTGATGTGTCATGATGCGATTCATAGCCCCATATTGGCGCTAAAAGGGAAAAATCGACTCCCTAAACGCGCAAAGGAAACGCGACAGATCCGGTGAATGTCAGGAACGGCATACCCTGCCATAAACGGCGACTTGCAATGCCTCAACACGCTTAAAAGCCATGGCGACGAACCATCAACCATGAAGGTGTGCATTATGTGCGGAGGTGAGGGGACACGGCTTCGCCCCCTTACATTCGAACGCCCCAAACCATGCATACCTATTGTGAACCGCCCTTCCATCCAGCATCTGGTATCCCATCTCTCCAACCTGGGATTCCGGGAGGTTATTGTCACACTGGGCTACATGAGCGAAGCCATCGAGGAGGCACTGGGAGACGGGTCCCTTTTTGGTGCAGATGTCACCTACGTGCATGAAAAGACGAAACTGGGCACGGCAGGCAGCGTGAAAAATGCGCAGAAATATCTTGATGACCAGGAATTTTTGGTGGTCGGCGGAGACCATGTCACCGACTTAAACCTGCTGGAATTTTACCGTGAACACCTCAAAGAGAAGCCTGTCGTCTCCATCGGGCTGATCAGTATCGATGAACCTTCGGAATACGGGATAGCCGAGATCGATGTTGCCTATCAGATCAAGAGGTTCAAGGAGAAGCCTGCTCCGGGAGAAATTTTTTCAAATCTGGCCAGTACAGGGATTTATGTCTGTAGCCCGGAGATCTTTGATCATATTCCCCTGAACCGTAAATTTGACTTCGCCCGCGATCTCTTCCCACACCTTATGAATACAGGGAATGTTCTGAAAGGATGGCTGGCCCGTGGCAACTGGAGTGATGTGGGAAGTCCTGCTTCACTGCGGCAGGCAGAGAGGTGGAAGTTGCAGGACATCCAGTTCACCAGTATCCATGGGGATCTCACTCTCAGGGGATCCCTGGTTCACGGTCCGGTACAATTCGGGAGTTCCTGTTCAGTGGGTACAAATAGCCGGATCATCGGCCCGGTAGCCATCGGGCAGGGGGCTACAATAGGGGATAATGTCCTTATTGGTCCGTATACCAGTATCGGGGAGCATTGTACTATTAAGAACAATGGAAAAATATTCTCCTCATCTATCTACAACCGCGTAATTATCGGGTCCAATTCCACGGTTAGCGGGAGCATTATCGACAACGACACGGTTATCGGGGATAACTGCAGCGTGGAAAACGATACGGTAATCGGGCCGCGTGTGGTGCTCCGGAGTGGCGTGGTTGTGCATTCAAGAACCCGGATCTGGCCTGAAGTTGTGGTTGAGGAAGGCACCATCATAAAGGAGCACATGCTGAACGAAAAATACGATATCAGTTGCGAAGGATCCTAGGTCCTTCTCACCAGCCGGTGGGTAATGGCCACCAGCGGGTGCCTCGCATAGTCTAGGACCTGGATGTCATCCAGCGTTTTTAAGTTCATTGCTTTTGCAGTCCGCTCCATTCCGAGTTCAATGTCTTCGTTCACCTCGATTACATAGGCATCAAGGGAATGGATACCGAGCTTCTTGGCAGCGATCGCCCTGTGATGCCCGTCAACCAGTATCAGCTTTCCCGGACGGCGGACCACGATTAAGGGTTCGGCAAGGCCTTTCTTGATCTCGTACATCCTCCCCTCCAGCTCGTCCTCATAAATCCTGGACTGGGTTGGGAGCAGTTTGTTGATTGGAACGGTCTCTCGTTTCAGTTCGGGAGAGATTCCATGCAATGTCTTTAAAGTGGTGATAAAATTGAATACTTTTTCAGGCGAGACGTGCTCTATCTGGGATCGTATTACATCTGTATTGGAAATAATGCCAAGCAGGCAATTTTTTTCATCAACAACCGGCAGTTTCTGGATGCCGGACCTGAATATTACCCTGGCAGCATCATTGATGCTCATGTCCGGATCCGCAACGATAAGATGGTCGGACATAACCTTTTCCACCGGGGTCAAAGGAGCAACAAAAAGCAGGTCCCGTGCCGCCACGTATCCTACTACTTCCCTGCCATTTACTACGGGAAAGCCGTCGTGCCCGGTCTTCTGGATCTTTTTGATAACTTCCTTGATCGTGCCGTGGGCATCAACAGTGACCACGTCGTAGGTCATATAGTCCCGGACCTTCTTTTTATCCATCCTCATAAAAATAGCCCTTCATTCACTTGAAAGCATCGGAAAAAGAAAATTTGTGGTTATTCGATCTTGATTTTGGCACCACGCTCTTTCGTGCTCTTCTTAAGACGGACTTCCAGTACACCGTTCTTGAATGAAGCGCTTGTTCCTTCATCGCGGACATCATGAGGAAGTAGGATAATTCTTTTCATGGAGCCATACAGCCGCTCCCTTATGTAATAGCCCTCCTCCTTCTCTTCTTTCTCGATCCGCCTCACACAGTCAATTTCCAGTGTGGAAGGGGTCAGGAGTGAGAGTGAAACGTCTTCCTTCTCCACACCAGGGAGATCTGCCACAATAATTACCTCGTCATCATGTTCACGCACGTCAACACGGAATTCGCCCCGGATTGCGGGGAGCATCCTGTCTGAAAACCCCCCGGGCGGAAGAAATTTACCTCCCAAGAAACGATTGTCCATCTCGTTCATCATCTCATCGAAATCCCGCATCGTCCATCCGAAAGGATATCTTCTGCGCCATACCATGTGTTTTTTCCTCCTGTTTCCACCGGAAAACCGATGGACTATCCGTAAGTTAGTAATTTTAATATATAAACATTGTGCATAAAAAAATGTGAACACTGTAATGTTTATTTTCATTAAGGGTGACTTTTATTGAATGACCGTAAAGAAAAAAGAAAAATACCGGAAAAAATCCCTATCAGGCTGGGATACAAAAAAAATTGGCATTGTGCTCGTAGGAGTTTTCTTTGCGGTAGCAATGGTGCTATCTCTCATGCCCATGAGCGTATTTTCGACATTCAAAACAGCTGATGCCGGAAATATAGTGATTGTGGATTATACTTTGAGGGACGACCGGAACCAGCCTGTTGCTACGTCAAACCAGAATATATACAATACAGTCCTCCAGCAGGGTGGCATCATACTGCTTACCGATTATCTGCGGGTGCCTGTGAATCTCTCAACCGAAAAAGAGATCACTACAATCCCTGTCCGGAACGAAGGTTACCAGGGCGCCCCGTTCGGCATACTTGCCACCGAATGGAATGCCATTAGCAGCGGGGTCATGGGGATGCGGGAAAGCGGATCGAAAACAGTTTCGGTCGAAGAGAACCCTGGCCTGATATTGACTATGGACCGGGAAAAGTTCGAGAACCTGGGACTCAATTTCACCCGGGCTTCTATCGGCATGGAGATTCCCGTGGTGGTCACCGTGCAGTCATATGAAAATATCCTGAATAATACCACTCCCCAAGATTTCGCCCTAAGACTTGGGTATGTGTCAGATAAGACCACCAATGAAATATCCCTCAATCATGCCTATACGAGAATTGACCTCCGTCTGGTGAGAATAGACAGATCCTGATAAATACCAGAGATTATTTATAGAGCAATCCCACCCTTTTTTTCATGGCGCTCAGAATACTCAACTTCTTCCAGGAAGGATGCATGGCATGCCAGGAACAGGAGCCAATCAATCAGGAAGTAGAATCGGTACTCAATATCAAGATAGAATCCATTAACCCACTGAAAAATCGCTCGTATATCGAAGAGTTCCAGCTCCGGGTTACTCCGACGCTGTTAATCCTCAAGGATGGTGAGGTAAAGGCCAGGTTTGAAGGGGTGGTTCACCGGGAGCAGCTTGAGGAGGCGATCAGGAAATATCTATGAAGGGAGGGCATAAATACGCTTTATTCTGCTGGCAACGGAATTCCAGCCTTCTTTTCTCATTACCGCACCGTCCCGAAGTTTGATCTGTATGATCCTGAACTTCTTTCCCGAGTACTGGTAGGACATACCGACTTCGAATTTCTCTTCACCGGAAACCTTTAAAAACAGGGGAAAAGTATTCCTGCCGTCATGGATGGACACCCGTACGACTACCTCCTCTATTCTTCTGGTCCATATGGCAGATATGTCGGATGGCCTGGCCCTGTTGACTCTTTTTTGTCCGCATTCGATGGATGTCACCTCAACCCCTATATAGTCATCTCCGCACTGTGCCACCATCCTGTCACCGATCATACAGATTTCGGATGCTGCAAGTTCAACTTCGCAGATCCTCGAAGTTTCCTCAAAACTTACTATTGTCTTCACAGATACCGGTTTTTCTTCATCCGGCAGGGGTATGCGATGCACGTTCCCACAATGCATGCATTTGACCAGGAGGTCGTGAGATTCGGCCAGAACTTCATGTTCCTGCTCTTCCCCGCACACCGGACAAAATGTCTCTGTCTCCATTACACTCCTCTCCCTCCTACATTACTCATCGCCAACTCATTAGTTTTGGCCTGTGGGACTCCGCGTCACCGGGGATCCCCGGGGGCGGGAAAAACCCTTGGTCTGGGCGGGGCAATATGATCAGTGATGAAACTGGAGGAAGTGATCCGATGCCACGGGCACCCGAATATACGGGGAGAACACCGGTCAACGTTCCAGATCACGACTGAGGCGCACCTTTCACCCCGCGGTGACTGTGTGATCGGAATCGGGGCTGATAAAGGGGCATCGGACCTGGGCGAGGAATTCCGTAGACTTATAGCAGATGAGGGGACCACACTGGTCACTCTTCTTCGCTGCAGGGATATTTCGGTGCGTGTCGTCTCCAGTGGGAGTGCTGCGTTCACTCTTGACCATCCCACGGATCTTGTGTGGCGAAGGAGCACGTTTTCATGCGGCAGGACAATCGGAATCTGCTCGGATCATACTGCCAGGACACTTCCCAGGAGTCTGATGCACTATCTCAAAGAAGGCGGGGAGATGGTTGTGGTGATGACTGCCTATACGGCAGATGAAGAGCCTGATTGAATCTGTATTCATTCTTACACAAGCGGCCGTAGATCTCCTGTACCGCTTTGGAGACCTGACGGAGGATAAAACTGCTCGTGGGAGAGAAAAAGGCAAAAAATCCGGTTTTATCAGTCCCTGCCCAGCATGGAGATCTTCAGTTCGGCAGATTCAAGCAATTCTTCACATTGCGAAACAAGGACCGCACCCCGCTCATACAGGATGATGCTTTCGTCGAGACTTGTCTCATTGTCCTCTATTTTCCGCACAATTTCTTTTAGTTCACCAATCAGTTCCTCATACTTCCTGGTCATAGTACACATCCTCAATTACCAGATCGGCCTTTCCGTCCGTCATCCTTACCAGCGCACGATCTCCTGGTGCGCACTGTGTGATAGATCTCACTACCTGTCCCTCTTTTTCCAGGATACAGTATCCTCTTTCCAGAACGTTTTTTGGGTTTCTTCCCTCAAGCGTAGCCCGGATGCCTGATAGTTTCAACCTTTCACGCTCAATTACGGAAGAAAAAGACCTCACCAGCCGCTCCGTTCCCACAGCGAGATCTTCCCTTCGTTCAGTTATTCGCTTCTCCAGGCGTTTGGGTGAGATTCGTTCCCGCAGATCCTCTATATCCCGCGCAGCCCAGTCCAACCTCGTGAGGAGCGCAGAGCCCATTTTTTTCCTTGTATCTGCAAGATTTCCTGCAAGCCCCGCACGGTCAGGCACTGCAAGTTCTGCAGCGGCGGAAGGCGTGGGCGCCCTGACATCGGCGGCTAAATCCGCAAGGGTAAAATCTGTCTCGTGCCCGATGGCACTCACCACCGGCGTAGAGCATATGGCGATAGCCCGCACTACATCCGGCTGGTTAAACGGGAACAGGTCTTCGAAGCTCCCTCCCCCTCTGCCGATGATGATCACATCCACCAGGCCGTCAATCCGGGAGAGGGCCTGCACTATCTCCCGATGAGCAGTTTCTCCCTGCACAGATGTGGGAGAGACTACGATTTCAAGGGGGTACCGCCTCTCGATTACGTTCCTTATGTCCTGGAGGACGGCTCCGGTATCAGAGGTCACTACTCCTACCCTGGTGGGAAACTGTGGTAACGGCTTTTTTCTCTCATCAGAAAAAAGGCCTTCCTGCGCCAGTTCGGATTTCCACCGCTCCACCATGAGATGCTTTTCTCCTTCACCTGCATGGCGCATATCCATGATATACAACTGGTATTTCCCCTGCGGGGCATAATGCCCGATGGAGCCGAATACAATGACATCCATTCCATCCCGGGGTGAAAACGACAGTCTTTGCGCATGTGACCGCCACATCACGCAGTGCAGCAGGGAAACCCCTGATTCGCCCTTCTCACTCAAAGAAAAATACTGGTGACCCGAGGCATGCGGCCTGTAATTGGTCAACTCTCCCCGTATCCAGATGTCCTGCAGCCTGGAATCATCAAGAATTCCGCCAAGCACCTTTGAGATATCAGACACACGAAATACTTCGATTCCGTGTTCGGACTGCTCTTTTGTGATGCTCTTCCGGTACCAGGTCATCAACAACTATTATGGTGGTGCTCCATATCAATTTAGATCATGGTTCATTTCGCGGTATCCAGTATGTTTTTTCATGAATACCCCCTGGAGGAGATTTTCAGTTTTGTATGCGAAGCAGGATTGGACTCGCTCGAATTCTGGTTGGAGACTCCTCATTTCTGGCTCCGGGATCTGCCGGAAGGCGAGCTTATCCGGTGTATCGAAAATACCCCCGGACTCACAGGCCTGACTATACATGCCCCTATCCTGGACCTGAATCCATGTTCGATAAATCCTGAAGTGGCCTGCATATCAGTGGAATACACTATCAGAGCCGTAAACCTGGGCGAGAGGGTCAATGCCGGGGCAGTCACGGTCCATCCCGGGAAAAGGACAGCAAAACGTCCCCCCAGCGACCCTGATTACAGGAGATTTGAAATTTATATTGCCCGCCTGAAGAAGGCATCGCGAGGAAAAAAAGTCCGTGTGGCTATCGAGAATATGGAGAAAAAAATCAATTCCCTGCTATGTACTCCGGAATCTGTTCGTGAACTTCTGGATCGGGAGGATTGGCTGTATTTCACCCTGGATATCTCCCACGCCATGGGAACATCTCCTGATGAGGTGTATTCATATCTCGATCTGTGCCTTGACCGCATGGTAAACATCCACATGGGAAGAGCCAACACGGGATCAATGCACCTCCCGGTAGGAGGTGACCCTGAAATGGCCAAAATTTTGCGATATATTGGTGATCTAGGGTATGAGGGCAGTATTACACTGGAGATTGAAGACCGGAATTTTACCCAGGACCTCTCATCGGAGGAGAAGATCATGATACTTGCGGATGAACTGGCCTTCATGCAGAAATGTATAGGATAATCGTTGGTTTTATTAAAGTCGAGTACCATTATCATACTGTTTCAGGAATATATGAACAAAAATACCAGCATGGCCGTTAACGCGGCGTGGATTCGATGATTGAAAATTTTTTATTGATTTTACTCTTTGTTGTATGCCTGTTGCTCTCTGCATTTTTTTCAGGTTCCGAAGTCGCACTTATATCCATTACACGGGCAAAGGTGCGTACACTGGTCAATGAGGGCCGAAAAGGGGCGGAACGGCTAGCAGCTTTGAAAGAATCGCCAAACCATTTCCTCATTACCATCCTGATCGGTAATAATATAGTGAACGTGGCTGCAGCAGCGATTGCGACCGCTATCACCATCAGTATATTCGGGGATATCGGAGTTGGAATCGCCACATTCGTAGTGGTCCTCCTCCTCCTTTTCTTCGGTGAGATCGGGCCAAAGATGTACGCGACACGGCATACCGAGAGGATGGCGCTGGCGATTTCCGGACCCATCCTGTTACTTTCCCGGGTACTTTCCCCCCTGGTCTGGTTCATTGAAAAGGTGACCGGCAGGCTGGGTGTCTCGGTCACTGAACCCATGGTGACCGAGGAAGAGATCAAGGAATGGATAGATGTGGGCAAGGAAGGAGGGACAATTGAGCAGGAAGAAAGGGAGATGCTTTACTCTGTTCTGGAATTCGGCGACACTATTGCCAGGGAGGTTATGACTCCCCGGGTTGACGTTGCCCTTATTGAGGACACCACAACGCTTGATTCAGCGATGCGACTCTTCAATGAAACCGGTTTTTCCCGCATTCCGGTATACCGCGAGCAGGTGGACAACATCATCGGTATTCTGAATGTAAAGGATGTATTCTCTGCGGTTATGGCGGCAAAAAAGGATGCTCCCATAAAAGACCTGATGTATGACGCATTCTTTGTACCGGAGACGAAAAAGATTGATGAACTGCTAAAAGAGCTCCAGCTCAGGAAGGTTCAGATGGCAGTCGTTCTCGATGAGTACAGCAGTTTTGTGGGGATTGTGACAGTCGAGGATATCCTTGAGGAACTTGTCGGAGATATTCTGGACGAGTTCGATAAGGAAGAGCCGGAAATTCAGAAGTTGGGCGAAGGGGTCTTTGTAATTGACGCAACGGTGTGGGTCGAGGATCTAAATGAAGAGCTTGAGATCAATCTTCCCATTCATGAATCGTATGAAACAATCGGAGGGTTGCTTATCGACCGGCTTGGACATATTCCCCACCCTGGAGAGAGTGTCTATATCGCTGAAACCAATACGACGCTGGTGGTACTCCAGATGCTTTCCCGACGAATTGTAAAGGTCAAACTGATAATGCAGTCACTTGAGGAGGCGGCAGAATGAAACGGTTTGCAGTACTGGCATCGGGTAGGGGTTCGAATTTTCAGGCACTTATCGATGTCCTGGAAAGGGGAGAGATCCCTGCTGTCTGCTGCGGCCTCATAACCGACAACCCCTCAGCTTACGCGATCCAGAGAGCCAGGGATGCCGGAATTCCGGTCCAGATCGTTAATTTCTCTGAATTCCCTTCAAAAGAGGCATATGAGAAGGAGCTGAAAGCTGCGATGGTCCGGTGCAATGCCCATCTTTTCATTCTTGCAGGTTATATGCGCATCGTAGGAGAAGATATCGTGAGAAAATTTGCCGGAATGATGATCAATATTCATCCGGCGCTCCTACCGAGTTTCCCTGGCCTGCATGCCCAGAAACAGGCTCTGGAGTATGGTGTAAGGGTCACGGGATGCACGGTCCATTTTGTTGATGAACAGATGGATAACGGCCCTATCATCATCCAGGTCTGTGTTCCGGTCCTTGACGGCGATGACGAGGAAACACTCGCCGACCGGATACTTGTAGAAGAGCACCGGTGCCTGCCTGAGGCGGTTCGCCTGTTCTGTGAGGATCGGGTTCATATCGAGGGAAGAAGGGTCCGTATCTCGTAGATCCGGGCCTGGTCCTGGCATGATGTGCGATACCCCATGAGATATATCTGATAATTGCACCAGTATGATAGTACATATAGCGACGACGATCTGATGAGTATGGTAAGAAATTCCTCCCGTCCCGATTCGAAACGCCTGGCCAGGGAACGCATTGCCGAATTATTCCGGCAGGCTGACCTGATGTTTCCGGAGAATCCTGCATGGAGCCACAGGTGTGTACATCTGGCACGGAAGATAGCCATGCGACAGCGGATCAGGATTGACCGACGGTTCAGGCGCCGGTTCTGCCATCATTGCTACCACTATCTGGTTCCTGGCGTGAATATGCGGGCAAGGGTGAAACGGGGGATGGTTGTTATCACCTGCCTTGAATGCAGGCGCCAGATGCGTATCCCGATTCGGAGGAGACATGAATAACGATATTTACAGGGATTCGATGCAGGACTTGCGTCCAACAGTATGGATTGGAAAGCAGGGGTGCACTGAGACGATTATCCAGGAAATTTTGGAGCAGCTGGAAAAGAAACGCACCATAAAGGTGAAGTGGCTGCGAAATACGGAGGTAGATCCGGAAAATCTGGCCCGTCTGGCTGGTGCCGATCTTGTGGGAGTGAGGGGGCGCACTATGATACTTGCCAAACCTGGGAAAAAATAATTATATTCTCCTGATATGCCGGGACACATGCCCTACTCGAAATATATAAAAACATTATAAACCAATATGTAAAGACTGTTATAACGATTTGGTGACAGTGAGGTTTCAGGATGACAACAGTCTATGATGTTCCGCCCGATCGGTTCATTCGGTCCCTTGCAGAGGAACTGAAGGAAAAGCCGGAAATAAAGCCCCCTGAATGGGCAGCATTTGCGAAAACAGGGGTACATAAGGAGATGCCTCCCGAAGACCCCGACTGGTGGTTCGTTCGGGTGGCCGCTATAATGAGAAGGGTCTATATCGACGGTCCCGTCGGTGTTCAGAGAATGAGGACATTCTACGGGGGAAAGAAAGACAGGGGATCAAAACCGAACAGGTTCAGGAAGGGAAGCGGATCCATTCTCCGGAAGTCCCTCCAGCAGCTTGAGGAAGCCGGTTTCATACTACATGACAAGGCTGGCCGCACGGTATCTCCTGCAGGCGTGTCCTTTATGGATGGCGTTGCCAACAAACTGGTAAAAGGCGAAATCTCTGATAGCAAGACGCCTGTCGAAGAATAGAGGTGTTGCTGATGGATGACGATGAGCTTGCGAATCTTCGAAGGAGAAAAATGGCAGAAATGCAGCAGCAGGCAGTCGATCAGCAGTATATGCAGGAAGACCTGGAACGGCAGAAACAGGCTGAAGCGCAGATCCAGATTATCCTGAAGCAGATGCTGGAACCTGATGCAAAAGAACGATTGAATACCATAAAACTGACCCGCCCCGACTTTGCCAAAGCGGTGGAGCAGCAGCTGGTGCTCCTGGCCCAGAGCGGCCGGCTGCGATCCAAGATCACGGATGTTCAGCTCAAGGGCCTGCTCCAGCAACTGACGCCGGCAAAACGGGATATTAATATCCGAAGAAAAGGATGAAAGCAGGAATACTCTTCAGTGGTGGGAAGGACAGTGCACTGGCTGCAGTACTGCTGTCGCGGGACTATGAGATTGAATTGCATAGTTTCGTATTTGATCCTGTCCGTCCAATACCGCATCTGGAGGATGCTGCGCGATCCTTTGGGTACCCCCTGGAAAGAAATGTTTTTGGCAGGGACTTGCTGGAAACGGCGGTGAATGCTATCATCACCACAGGATTCCCGAACCAGGCGATTCAGATGGTGCACAGGAATGCACTTGAAATACTTGCCTCCCGGTATAAAGTCGTCGCAGACGGGACCCGTTTCGATGACAGGGTACCCCGCCTGGAGAGGGATGAGGTTCTCTCTCTCCAGGACAGGTTCGATTGCTCTTATATCCGGCCCCTTATGGGATACGGGAGAAGGGAAGTGGACCGGCTTGCTGCAATGCACCTGCAGGTGCAGTACGGGGAGACGGGAAATATCGAATGCGGTGACTATGAGAGGGAAATCAGGGAAGAGATGACACGACTCGGCCATAATGCCGGCCAGTTCTTCCCGGACCGCCACCAGCAGTCGCTTGTTATCGGCAGGGCAAAACAATTTGGGAGATGAATCATGAGCAAATCTACAAAAGCATATAAGATCCGACTTGGAAAAGCATGCGAGCAAAACCGGCGTGTACCCTCCTGGGTGCTGCTTCGGACCAAAAGGAAGGTTGCATCCCACCCAAAGCGTCGCAACTGGAGAAGGAATACCATGAAGGTGTGAGATGGCTGAAAAGTTGCAGGAACAGATATACATTATTCCTCTGCGGGATGCAAAACGTGCACCCAGGTGGAAGCGGAGCAGCACCGCAATCAAGGATATCAGAAAGTACCTCGCCAAGCACATGAAGAGCGAGGACGTGAAACTTGATGCAAGTATCAATGAACGGGTCTGGGCTAGGGGAAGTCAGAAGCCCCCTTCACGAATCCGTATCAGGGCGATGAAGTTCGAAGACGGACAGGTTCAGGCAGAACTGGCTGAGGAATAATTTCATGGAAAAGACCATCTCGATTGGTGGCGACCCAAATATCGGAGTATTTTCCAGGGTAATTGACGACCTGGCGGTCATCCCTCCCACGGCCTCCTCGGAATTCCGGAAGGCACTGCAGGAATACCTGGGTGTGGAAATCGTGGAGACTACTATACAGGGGAGCGAGATTATCGGTTCCCTTCTTACCGGAAATGACAAGGGATTTGTGGTAAGCGGTTTTGCAACCGAAGGCGAGATTGGAGTCCTGAAGGAATATCGCGAAGTGTTTCTGCTGAAGCAGACCATGAACGCCGCCGGGAATGTGATACTTACAAATGGCAGCATTACCGCTGTTCATCCTGATATGCCCGCTGAAATTGCCAGGGAAATCGGGGAATTTCTGGGCACCCGCATCATTCATCTTTCCCTGGGCGGAATCAAGACTGTCGGAATGGCAGGTGTGGCCACAGACCGGGGCATCATGGTCCATCCCAGGAGCACAGCACATGAGATCCAGAGGCTTGAAGAAGTAACCCCGCTCCCTGTAGGCACCGGTTCGGTGAGCATGGGAAGCGGGCTTGTTGGAGCAGGCCTTCTGGTGAACAGGAATGGTTACCTGGCCGGAACCGGGACTACAGGTTTCGAACTTGGCCGGGTAGAAGATATTTTTGGATTTCTGGAGTGATTATATGGAAGAAAAACAGTTTGAAGTGAAGGGAACCTTTAAAATTCGTGATGAATGGCACCCGTATACCAAGGTCATCAGTGCGCCGAATGAGGCGCAGGCGCAGGAAAGGACCTTTGCAGTCTTTGGAAGCAAACACCGGCTAAAAAGAAGGTATATCAAAGTTAATGCCATTAATGTTATAGATGGTGAATAACGTGGAGAAGCTTGATCCCCGGGAGCTTCAGTCGCTCCAGCTATATCTGAATGAATACAGGCAGCAGGCAGAGGTTTTTTCCCAGCAGCTTGGCATTCTTGAAGAAGGGAGAATGGAAACCCTGGGTGCGATCGAGGCACTGAAGGGGATGGAGGAAACAGGAGATAGTACTGTCCTTCTCCAGCTGGGCGGCGGTGCGAGTGTACGGGCCAGAGTAAGCAATCCCGAAAAGGTCCTGGTAAATATCGGCGCTGAGGTTGTTGTGGAACGTTCCAATCAGGAAGCGGTCGAGTTTTTAAAGGACCGGATCACTGAGATGGAGGCTTCGGCCAAGAAGGTTATTGAGACACTTGACCGGGTCCGGACCCAGATGAATGAGATTGGCCGGCGGATCGAGATGGGCTACCAACAGGCCCAGATGGCCCAGATGGGACAGATGAGGCCGATGGGCAGGATGCCTGCACAAGAGCCGGAAGAGGAGTAATATTCCGGGGTGCGGGGAGATGTTTGAAGGTCTCCGATCACGACTTCAGAAGGTCCAGGGCACGCTTGAAAGAAATATCGAGACCGCTTCAGCGAGCAGCCAGGAAGAACCAGGATCGCCCGAAATAGTGGTTTCTTCCGAAAAAACGCCAAGGACACTGGATAAAGTAAAAGTCCTGATAAAGGACAGGGAATTCATCATTTCAGAAAATGATATTCAGGAACCTCTTTTTGAACTGGAACTAGTCCTCTTGGAAAACGATGTAGCCCTGCCGGTCACCGACGAGATAATATCACATATCAGGCAAAACCTCACTGGCAGGCGAAGGAAAATAGGTGAATCGGTGGACGACATCGTGATTTCAGCTCTCCGTGCTGCATTAATGCAGGTACTCGGTGACGGTTTTGATCTGTTATCCTACATCCGCGAGCATGAGAAACCCGTAAAGATCCTGTTTACAGGTGTAAACGGTACCGGCAAAACCACTACGGTTGCAAAGATTGGATCATACCTGAAGGAGAACGGGTTTTTGGTCGTTATAGGTGCCGGAGACACGTTCAGAGCCGGGGCTATCGAACAGATTGACGAGCATGCCCGGCGACTTGGGATAAAGATCATCCAGCACCAGCAGGGTGCCGATCCCTCGGCAGTGCTCTTTGACGCGGTGCAATATGCAACTGCCCATGCGATTGATGTGGTGCTGGCAGATACTGCAGGTAGATTCCATAACCGTGCAAACCTCATGAACCAGCTGGATAAAATCCGGAGGGTGATGAAACCGGATCTCATCGTCTATGTAGACGAGGCAGTGGCCGGAAATGACGCCGTGGTAAGGGCACATGAATTCGAGAAGAGTGTTGGCGCCGACGCGGTTGTCCTGACCAAGGCTGATATGGACTCCAAAGGTGGGGCGGCCATTTCTATTGCTCATACTATCGGAAAGCCCCTGATGTTTTTAGGAGTCGGGCAGGGGTATGGAGATATCACGCCCTTCTCTCCGGACGTGGTGATTGACGAACTCCTGAAAGAGGAGCCGGAAAATGCTTGATAAACTGGGGTCATCTCTTAAGGATGCATTGAAGAAACTGGCAGGCAAGACCGTCGTGGACAGGACCGCAGTGGAGGAGCTGGTCCGCGATCTGCAGAGGGCGCTCCTCCAGGCCGATGTGAATGTCAAACTGGTCATGCAGCTCTCGCAGTCCATCAAGACCCGGTCCCTGGAGGAGGAACCACTGAAGGGGATGAGTGTCAGGGAACATGTCCTGCGTATAGTCTACCAGGAACTGGTCAGGCTGATGGGTCCCTCCGGAGACGTGAAACTTGAGACGCAGGTTATTCTCATGGCCGGGCTTCAGGGAAGCGGCAAGACGACTACAACCGCCAAGATTGCCAGGTATTTCCAGAGGAAAGGGCTTCGGGTTGCAGTTATCTGTGCCGATACTTTCCGGCCGGGTGCATACGAACAGCTGGCAACACTCTGTGCACAGATAAATGTCCCCTGTTTTGGTGATCCAAAAGAGAAGGATGCCTTAAAGATCACCCGGGAGGGACAGAAAGCCTATGCAAATAGCGAGGTTGTGATCATCGATACCCAGGGGAGGCATGCTCTGGAAACCGATCTTATCCAGGAGATTATTGACATTAACTCCCTTTCCCGTGCCACGCACCGGTGGCTGGTTATCGATGCGGCACTCGGCCAGCAGGCCAGCGAACAGGCCCGGCGGTTTCATGAAGCAATCAACATAGACGGGGTTATCATCACCAAGATGGACGGGACGGCCAAGGGTGGTGGAGCCCTTTCCGCCGTGGCTGAGACGCGGAGCAGTATCGTATTCATCGGGAGCGGGGAGACAATAGAGAACCTGGAACGGTTTGATCCTGACGGTTTCATATCCCGACTCCTGGGAATGGGTGATCTCAAGGCCCTGGTGGAACGGGCAGAGGAGAGCATATCGGAAGGCGATATCGATATAAATGCCATGATGCGCGGGAAATTTACCCTGCGTGATATGTACAAGCAACTGGAGGCGGTAAACAGGATGGGCCCACTTAAACAGATCATGAGCATGCTTCCGATGGGAAATGTGGAGCTTCCCGGTGATGCATATGACATGACCAGCGCAAAGATGACGAAGTACCGCATCATCATGGACTCTATGACCGGCGCCGAGATGGACGACCCGTCTGTTCTTTCCAGTTCCCGCATCCAGCGCATCGCCCTTGGTGCAGGTGCATCTCCCGATGAGGTCAGAGAGCTGCTCAAATATTACAAGATGATGAAGAGGGCTCTGAAAGGGGTTCGCGGGGGACAGGGAAAATTCAACATGCAGCGTATGATGAAGCGTTTCGGCGGGATGTAATCGGATGATCCGTATTGCCGTTGTGGGCCATCTTGCCCGCAGCTCGGGCGACTTCAGTATCAACGACCTCCCTGGAGCAGCAGGCCGGATGGATGTGCTTTGCCGCTGTGTCAATTCCTCGTTTTTTCTCTCCCATGATCTTCGGAGGGATGTAGAGTGTTTTCTGGTGTTATGCGGAGAGCCGGATCCGCCGAAGACCATAAAGATATCCGGCAGGGATGTCAAGCACCTCAACCCGGACGAAAGGACTACCGCAGCATTGCTAAAAAAGGCTCTTTCCATGGTCACCGGGACAAAGTTCCGGGAATCCACACCTGGCATTTTCGTCCGCCGGGGAGGGCTAAAGGAGCTGGCGCAGGATTTTTCCTTCAGCGTGCTTGATGAGGGAGGATCGGATATCAGGTCCGAGAGCAAACTGCCTGAGGCGTATATTCTGAGCGACCATCTCAATTTTTCACCGGCAGAAAATGAAATTCTCTCCGGAATGCCTGCCTGTTCGGTCGGGCCTCAATTATTGCACGCAGATCATACTATATCGGTACTTTTCAATGAAATTGACAGGAGGAGGGCAGGATGGGCCTGATAGATGATGTAGGTGCCATTCTCAAATATGGCCAGATATGTGATGACTGCCTGGGCCGGTTCTTCGGGAAACGCTCATTCGGGCTTACCAACGAGGAACGTGGAAAATCCCTGCGGATATCGTACTATCTGCAGAAAGATGAACCATATGCGTCTCAGGCTGAGCCCTGCTGGATTTGCCAGGACCTTTTTGACACGGTGGAAGAATGGGCACGGAAGGTTGTCGATGCCATAGGGGAGAGGGAATATTCTACGTTTCTTATAGGCACCAGGGTGCCGCCGCTGATGGCAGAGTGCGAGGAGATGGTATGGAGTGATCTCTCGCTGTCGGAGCCGGAACCCCTCAAGTCAGAGTTGAACCGCGAGGTGGGCAAGACAGTAGCAGCTCTCACCGGTAAGGAGGCAGACCTGGCTCGTCCGGATATTGTGGCCATCCTCAATCTCTCTTCCGGCGAGGTAGAGATCCAGTCTAACTCTGTATTCTTCTATGGGAGGTACCGGAAACTGGAACGTGGAATTCCCCAGACTCATTGGCACTGTAGAACCTGCCGCGGAAAAGGTTGCGAAAAATGTGGTTTTACCGGAAAACAATACAAGGATTCGGTAGAAGAGCTCATAGGAAGACCTGTTATCCGCATCTTTGGATCAGAGGGTGCAGTGCTTCACGGAGCGGGCAGGGAGGATATAGATGCCCGGATGCTGGGAACCGGCAGGCCCTTTGTGATGGAAGTGACATCGCCTGGAAGGAGGAGTATGGATCTCCATGCTCTTGAGGAAACCATTAACCGGGAGGCAGAAGGGCGGGTTTCCGTGACCTTGGAGAAATGGAGTAGCAGGGACGAGGTGGAAACCATTAAATCGGACAAAGGGTATAAAAAATACAGGATCCTGGTCGAGGTTGACGGCACCTTATCCACATATGAGCTTAAATCTGCCCTTCAGGCCCTGAAAGGGGTGACAATATACCAGCGCACCCCGCAGAGGGTTTCTCACAGAAGGGCGGATAAGGTAAGGGAACGCCGGGTTCTCGATATAGAGTATACTGATGAAGCTGACGGCCGATTTATTATCGAAGTGACCGGTGAAGCCGGACTTTACATCAAAGAACTCATATCCGGGGATAATGGCAGAACAAAACCAAGTCTAGCCGAGATTCTTGGCAGGCCTGCAGAGGTTGTCACACTTGACGTCATGCAGGTAATAGAATGCGCTAATGGAGAGTAGAAATGGCACATCACAACGGTCCACGAAAAAAGACACGATATAAGTTCAAGAAAGAACTGAGAAAGCGGGGAATTTCCCCTGTCACATCTGTGATCCAGCAGTTCGAGATCGGGCAGAAGGTACACGTCGTATGCGAGCCCAGTGTTCAGAAAGGTATGCCCAACAGGAGATTCCATGGAAGGACAGGTACAGTAATCGGCCAGCGTGGCCGTGCATGGCTTCTTCAGGTTAAGGACGGCAATTCTGATAAGGTTGTTATCGCCAGACCGCAACATCTAAAACCTCAAAAGTAACACTCTGCATCAAGTGATTGGCATGAAAGTAAAGGGAATCCTTAGCGAAGAGAAGATAACGCTTCCCGAGCTGAAAGAGACACTTATCAGGGTGGAGTCGGAGCGACTTGACTCGGGGAAGGAGATGTCGTACGAACTTCGTAAAAGTATTGAACATGCCAACCAGCTCTCCAAGACATCAGCAGAGAGTTCACGACTCCTTGTCGGGGAGCTTCTTACGCACGAAAAGATGAAACCCGAGATCGCCTTCCGGATTGCAAATGTCATGCCCAGGACCCGGGACGAGCTTAGGGCCGTTTACGCAAAGGAAAAATTCACGCTCACCGGGGAAGAACTCGACGGTATTATAGAGATCGTCAGGGTACATTTCTGAGGTGTCTCTATGAAGAATGATAAAAAAGAGGTCAATGCCATAGTACTTGACGTCCTCCAGATGGGTCATCCCGGGGATCCCCGTCCTATTTTCAAGCGTGAACCGATTGTCCAGGCAGTCGGCATCGCACAGTTCAAGCTTCTGGAGTTGGTGCCGAAGACTCTTAATTTCGAGATCCACGAGAAGGTCTATATTGGTGACGGAGAGCGGGAGAAAATTGAACGTGTGAAGCGAAGGATCGGCTACGATGAACTGACCCCAACTGCCAGGCTGGAACTCCCCTATGCTGTGGATAATGTCGTCCATCAAAAAGAGGGTGAATACGTGCAATTTTTCAATAAATCCATCTCTATAAGCCCGAAACTCCATATGCTGCACCTGCTTCCGGGAATCGGGAAAAAGCTGATGTGGGAGATTCTTGAGGAACGGGAGAAAAAGTCTTTCGAGAGTTTTGCCGAGATCAGCCAGAGGATCAAATCCATACCTCACCCTGATAAGATGGTCGTGAACCGGATCATGGAAGAGCTTCAGGATCCGAATGTAAAATATCACCTCTTTACCTCGAAATGAAAGCACCCAGAGATCAGCACTTCCTGGTTGACCCCCGTGCAATAGAACGAATAGTGGGGATCGTGGATGTCCGGGACCGGCTGGTGCTGGAGGTAGGGCCGGGGGAAGGGGCTCTCACCCGCGCACTCCTTGACAAGGGAGCAAAGGTCAATGCAGTGGAAATTGACCGTCAACTTGTAGAAGATCTCGCTCTGATTTTTTCAGATGAGATTGCCGAAGGCAGTCTTTGTATATATCAAGGGGATGCCACCCGTTGTGATTTTCCCCCCTTCGATATTGTCATCTCCAACCTCCCGTATTCGGCATCCTCCAAGATTACATTCCGGCTCATAGATGTGGGGTTTGATGTGGCGGTGCTGATGTACCAGTGTGAATTTGCACGCCGGATGATAGCCCCGGCCGGAACTCCTGAATGCGGCAGGCTTTCCATTATGGTCCAGACGTACTGCAGTGTTGAAAGGGTTTTTGACCTCTCTCCCCGGTGCTTTTCCCCGAGGCCCCAGGTGAAATCCACGGTAGTGAAGATCACTCCCAGGGGGCCGATATTCCCAATCAACGATAGAAAGATATATGCTGATGTAGTCCGGGCCCTGTTCGCTCATCGCAGGAAGACTGTACGCAATTGCCTGAAGAGTGCGAAGGGGCTTTTATCCAGTGCCAACGTAGAAACGCTGCTATCGGTTCTACCAGGAGAAATCCTCGCATCAAGGCCTGAAGAACTGTACCTGGAGGATTTTGCCACTATAAGCAATGTGATCACCTATGAGTCCGGGCCAGGTATACCAGCCTAGGGAAGACACCTACCTGCTGGCCAGGGCGGCACTTGCGGAGGTTGCTGCCGGTGAGCTGGTCCTGGAGATGGGGACAGGGAGCGGATATATCGCTCGTCGCCTGATGGAGAGCGGAGCCAGGGTAGTGGCCACGGATATAAACCCTTTTGCGGTAAAGGCGGCAAAATCAGAAGGGCTTGAGGTAATCCGTACTGATCTTTTCCATGGGCTGTGCGGACCGTTCGATCTCATTGTCTTTAATCCGCCTTATCTTCCCACCAGGCCTGAAGAGCGGATCGATGACTGGCTGGAATATGCCCTTGACGGAGGGCCGGACGGGCGGAAAGTCATCGAAATTTTTGCAAAACAGGCGGCGAAGGTGCTTCCACCGGCTGGAAGGATACTTCTCCTCATATCATCACTTACCGGGCCTGCGGAGGTAAAAAAGATCTTCCGAAGATTAGGGTTTCGGGTTGAAGTGGTGCGAAAAGAACGGGTATGTGATGAAGATCTCCTTGTACTGCGGTGCACGTGGGATTCCGGGAGCCAGTAACTACCACACTGATTTCCGGAATCCTCCGGACGACTGCCGGTACAGAGTTCTTCTTAAAATTTGTTGAGACAACCTGATTCTGAAGAAAACTAAAGAAAAAATTTGATATTTTATCAGCAGCACATACAGGCAGGCGGATCGTAGAATATGTCATCCCAGTTAAATCCGCTGCCTCCCGAAAAACTGTGATGTGGCAGTACAGGTGATTCGGTGTTGTACTCCCTCCCTTCCGGCGGGCGCCAGTTGGCAATATCGCTGCTTAAAAGCGACGCGATCCGGTCCGATGCCGAGTTTCCCGAAGGGTTTACCGAGGGCTGTGGTGAGGGTGTGGGAATCACCGGAATAGGGGCCGGACTACCGGTTCCGGGCGTATATCCTGATAAAAATGAGTCAAGTCGTGAATAAGAATTCATCTGGGGGAGCAGACTGGTGGTCCCTGCTGCAACGACGGGGGTGCATAGGACGACCAGGGCACATATACAGATGACCGCTGCCGTTCCGAGTCGTATCGATTTCATATTTATGCTCCTTTATGTTATATCTTCATGGTTACGGATATAGAATTTTTGCTAAACGAGGATTTATACTCTTCTCCTCCGGAAACGGATCAGGTGTGGGGGATTATGCGGGTCAAATGAGCATATATTCGACCGGAATACTCTGCTGCGGTAAGAATTATTTCCCTTTAACTTCCGCATTTTCCGGACAGGGGGATCCTGCCGGAATATGATACTGACCTGATAGCCCAAATATCCTTATAATTTGGATGAGGAATCTCCCACTCATACAAGGGGTTCGGAGGGAAGCATATGAGTCCATCAAAACATGTCATTCCTGTGAAGATCGGATTGACAACTGCATATATTGTGAAGAGCGAGGGGGTTATCCTGGTTGACACCGGGTTTCCGGGGAGTGAAGAGAAGATTCTTGCAAGTTTGCAGGAGCAGGGCGTTGCACCGGGGGATGTACGTCTCATTCTCCTTACTCATGGTCATGCTGATCATGCAGGATCAGCCGCCGCCTTAAAGGAAGCGACCGGTGCACTGGTGGCTGCAGGCCACCCGGAGGTGGGGAGGCTCCGGACGGGGAGATCGGGAAAATTAAAGGCGACCGGGTTGTGCGGGAGAATATTTGGTTTATATTATTGCAGGGAGGCTAAAAGTCGATATCCTCCTCTTGAACCCGATATTTTGATTGATTCGGAATATGACCTTCATGTTCACGGGGTGCATGGCATCGTGATACCGACGCCGGGCCACACGGCGGGGTCGTTGTCCGTGATACTTGATTCAGGTGATGTTCTGGTTGGGGACCTGATCTTTGGATCATTCCCGATGGGAAAACCTGCTATTCCTTTCTTCGGAGAGGATCTTCCGGCATGGAGTCGAAGTATATATGCATTACTGGAAAAATCGCCAAAAATGGTCTATATAGCACATGGGGGTCCGTTTGAAGGAGAAGAGATAAAACGGCGGTTACCTTTCCGTAAATAGGTTACTTTCTTTTGCGACAGCACAGACCGGTGAATCCCTCTCCTTCGGATCAGGAACCTCCGTATCCTTACTTTCCGGGTCTGGGAGTGAATGTCCGCGATGGGCAACGGCCGGCGTCACGGCTGTCGGGCACCGGACCATTAATCCTGCATTCACCTTCTTCGCCCTTTCCCGGGGTAAACAGCACACAGTCAGCACAAATTGGCATTGAGGGATGTTCTCCCTCCTACCATTAGTATCTTACCTATACAATGTCGAGGAAGAGGAACGCGTAGAAAAAAGCGGCTCCCACAATAACCATAAGCGGAATGGCGATCTTGTCCGCGACACCCAGTGTCCGTTCCCGCAGTATGGTCCGGGTCCTTGAGCGGTATCCGCGAATATCAATTGTCAGGCCAAGGAGGGTTGCCCTGGCAAGCGAGTTTGAAACAAGTGGAACCATAATCGGAGCGACGCTCTTTATCCTTCCCATGAATCCTTCTCCCGGGTGATATCCACGTGCCAGCTGTGCCTCGTGGATCCGCTTCCCCTCGATTTGGAGAGTGGGGATGAATCGGAGGGCTATGATAAACATCAGGGTGTAATCGGCAGGTATCCTCAACCGCTCCATGGTATGGACCAGGTCACGCGGCTGGGTTGAGATTACAAAGAGCTGGAAGGCGGTGATAAGAATGGCAAACCGAAGAGTAAGTACTGTTCCCACCGTGAGCGCCTCGATTGTGATAGGGATGCTCCCTCCGATAAACGGAACAAAGGTCGGAATCAGGTATGCAATTACTGTTCCCTCTGGCACAGTCAGGATTGTGACAATATAGAGAACAACGCTCATCAATCCGACCAATACCATTTGCTGGAGAACAGGCTTTATAAGGTGCGCTGCAAAGGCCAGCAGCAGGATGAAAAGAAGGACCGCAATAAGCAGTGGTATCGAGGTGGAGAGGATTGTTCCTATGCTTACCAGTATGATAAACAGGATCTTCGTGCCGGGATGGAGGCGGTGAAATAACCAGTTTCCCGGGATATACTGGAGAATTTCAGCCATTGAACGCCACCCCCGTCCGGGAATCTGATACAATCCTTCCCGACTCCATGCGGACGATTCGATCCGCACATTCTTCGGCAATCTCGCGGCTGTGAGTGACCATGATAATCGTGTGACCCTTCTGCTGCAGATTTTTCAGGATATCGATAATTTCCCGTGATTCTGCTCCGTCAAGCCCTGTGGTCGGTTCGTCGAGGACCAGTACCGCCGGCTGCATGGCAAGGATGCAGGCGATTGCCAGGCGCTGGCGTTCGCCACGGGAAAGCCACCGCGGATAGAGGTCCCGGGCATGAGACAGACGGACTGTGGAGAGTGCAGTCTCAACCACCTTTTCCCGGTCAGCGATTCCGAGGTTGTCTACGCCGAACGCAACCTCTTCAAAGACTGAATCGGCAAAGAACATGTGGTCAGGATTCTGGAAGACAAGACCCACCGAATGTGCGAGCTCTGCGACAGGCGCTTTGCCGGCATTCTTCCCCTTTACGATAACCGTTCCCTTTCCGGGACGAAGCAGGCCAATGAAGTGTTTTACGAGTGTGGTTTTTCCCGAACCGTTTTCTCCGACAATGGCAATGAACTCCCCGGGATCTATTGCCATGTCAATACCGGAGAGGGCTTCTTCGTCAGTATAGCAGAATGTAAGTCCCTCGGTCCGGATAATCGGTAGGTTTTTACTGGTTTCACTCATTCCGGATTTTATTCCCGAAAAATCGGGAATTAGTGTCCGTCGTGCGACATCATCTTTCAAAACCTGATCGGGAGAACCTGTTATCCGTATCTTCCCGTTCTCCAGTATGACCAGCCTGTCGACAAGCCCGGTCATCTTCGGGTATTTTTGCTCAACGAGGAGGATTGTTTTTCCCTGCGATTTCAGGTCTTTTAAAAGACTGACTATACTCTCTGTTCCGGCCTCGTCAAGTTCGGATGTTGGCTCGTCAAGGATGAGTATATCGGTGCCGAGTGCGAGTGTAGTGGCCAGGACCACCCGTTGCTTCTGCCCCCCGGAGAGGGCATGGGGAGGACGGTCTTTTAAGCCTTCGAGCCCGGTTACCGCGAGAACGCGGGCTAAACGCTCCTCGACTTCTTCGGCGGTGAAGCCCCGTCTTTCGAGGGCCGAGAGAATCTCCTCCTCCACCGTGGTGAAGATTAGCTGGGAATCGGGGTCGTCAAAGAGAATCCCTACCGTGGAGGAGAGATCAGAAAGACTTTGGTATTCCCTGACATCTTTTCCGTTCAGTGTCACCCTGCCGGATTTCTTTCCCCCGTATTCATGCTCGAGAATGCCAGCTGCGGCAAGACAGAGTGTTGTCTTCCCGGATCCCGAATGGCCTGAAATAAGTACGCATTCCCCTTTCTTCAGGGAAAGGGAGATATCCGATACTGCATCCCTGTCCGTCCGGGGATAGGCGTAGCTGACAGCCTCGAGTTTGATCATTCCTGTCCCCGCATCAGAACACGGCTTGCCGGGAAGTAAAGTATCTGGACGATTACCGCGTTAAAAATCGCAGTTATCACAACGATGGGAACAAAGACCAGGACGAAGTTCATCATGTTGCCACCATACTTTGTGAGGATTGTCGCCCCAACGAAGATTATGGCCACTGCTGCGAACGAAAATCCGCTGGCAAGCGTTGTCAGGAAGGTAGCGATCGTCGGTGCAAGCTTGGTACTGTTCTTCAATGCCGCATAAAGTGCGACGCATACAAGCGCCCCAAGCGGCTCGCTTATCAGGTTTGCAGGAGGGAATATCGAGCTCGATATAAGCATTGAGAGGATCCCGGCTACAATGCCGATTCCAAGTGCTTCATACACTTTCGGCTGGATGAGGATAATCGCAAGGCAGTAGAACGCTATCACCATGTTCGGGGTGAGCGGGGTGTGGAGCATAGCCAGGAAATAGCGAAGGATTGCTCCAACTGCAAGTAATATGCCAACTATGGCAATGTCACGTGATTTCATACGTATCAGATGGTTAAAGTTACATACACAGATGCAATGTTCATATTCACGATTCCGAAAAATTTTTGGATTGGTGTTCACCAGTGACGGAACACCCGAAAAAATAATATTTTCTTCTTTGATGACGATATTGGCCGCTCTTCGGAAAAAATAACCTGGCGGCAGGATTTTTCTGATAAAGGCTTATTCAGGTCCATGATATTCACTTATGTATAAAAGTATACACTGATGTATAAAAATATACTGAAACGGTGAGGGGAAAAACCGGTTGAAAGGTCATATTTCCCGTGCACGAGACTCCGACAGGGCTGACGCGCAGAAAGGGCGCCATGGGGTTCTCCCTTGCACCCTGCCAGGCACCGGGGCGGATGCTGCCCGGAGGGGAGGAACAATTATTACAAGGGCCATGGTATCACACAACAACCTAAAAACTTCCGGAGGAATTCCATATGCATATGCCCGCTCACTCAAAACCAAGTTTTATGCTGGCTATGGCCCTGCTTCTGGCCCTCATCCCATGCGCTGCCATGGCCCATTCCCCGGCCGATATGGCTCTCTCTTATGATCCCCCGGTCGGCGAGCTTTCGGTCACAATTACTCATGGAGTGGAAAACCCGGCCATCCATTTCGTGTACCTGGTGGAGATAGAAAAGGACGGCCGGATCATCGAGAGGAAAGAATATCAGGATCAACCAACGTCAGGCACGTTCACCTACCGCTACCCGGTTTCGGCGCTTCCCGGAGAGACGATAACCGTGACTGCCTCCTGCAACCTGGCTGGATCTATTACACGCCAGCTTGTGATCACGGGTGCAGCAGGTGGAGAACCTTCTTCCGCCCCTTCGCTTCCCCTCTGGCATTACCATGCCATACTTGTGGTCCTGGGGCTGATCTGTTTCCTTGTCGCAGCCGGTATGGTCCAGTTGGGACATACAATAGGGGGATGGTACACCTATCACAAGAGTGTCGCTGCATTGGGCGGTATTTTCACAATTATTGCCTTTTTAATTCCTTTCTACCTTGTTTTCCTGGCCGGAGGCCCATCATCCCTTCTTCCTCATGCCCTGCTTGGAATATTGATCATTCTCCTGGTGATCGGCATCATTATCCTGGGAATTGCAAGGGAGCGTTCAGAAATATCCAACCCGTCCTTACGGTCCACCCACCTGTGGGCCGGGAGGCTTCTTATTGTCCTTATGATCCTGAACCTGTTTTACGGGTTGGTACTGATGGGGATTCTCTGATCTCTATTTTCCGAGGAAACGGGCTTAATCTGCCTTCCGTCATAAAAAGAGCGATATTTTCAAATTATATCCTGGCAACGCCCTTTTGTTATTGAGCGCAAAGGTGATATCCGGGTCATCGTTTGGGTATCTGGTTCGCAATCAGTCTCCCGATATCTCTCCGCCGGCATCTCTTATTGTGGTCTCAATTGTGCCCCTCAATGCTTTATCACCCAGTGCATGGTCCAGCATGGGGTACCCTGCAACAAGAGCAAGTGGTTTGAACAGGGCAATTGGTGCCTTCTCGTCGGACTTCCCTGTATCGCCGGGAGACACGACGGTCATAGTGCCGTCCTGCCATACTGCCACGTTGCCGAATCCCTGGGAATCCCAGATCTTTTTAATGATATCGTCTGTCTTCATTTTCATCGCCTTAAGAGATGGTGTGCCGCCATCAGGGTAAAGGGTATCTGTCTTCGCACAGGCTGCACACGGTTCTCATCATTACTGGTCGGTTGAATCCGGCATAGATTGATAAACACACCATCTCTGCATCTGCATGCAAAAAAAATAAAATTTTTCAGGTAATTATCTGACCATTCCAGACTCGTAGTGCATCAGCTTCTCGAAGAGTGTGATGTCGCCGTCAACGGTGGTCTCCTCTGTAAACTCGATGCGTTCGCTCAACTTATTCCATAAAGATGGCTGTTGTGTACGATCTCCACCATATGCCTCCTGGATCAGGACTTCCATGTATGCGGATGCCATTCCGATGGAGGGCAGGTCGGTGACCAGCTCACTGACACGGATGTCGTGGTTCAGCTCGACCGGGTGATCGGATGAAGGCATGACAAACCTGTCGGTTGAAGTGGTGCGGACATTTGCCACGGTCATGTCGATGGTGCTTCCGGCCTCGGCCCTGTTGCAGAATGCCGGGAACATATCAGTCACATCGGATGCAAACGGACAGATCACTTCATTCACTGTGAGGGAGGGGTTTGCAGCGCCGTCAACAAAGATCACATCTGAAGAAGTGACACGGGCGCCGTCAATACCGAGGAATGCCAGTTCCTTGGTAGCCTCGATATTCCACTGGCCGGAGATCTGGCCGCTGGTCTCCACATCAAGTTCCTTGTCATAGGCAATCAGCCCGATCCCGTTGGACACAGTGTCCTCGGTGTATACGGACTCATAGATGGCGGCACCTTCGATAGCATCCGATAGGGGCGGCACACCGGGCAGACCATTCGGATCGTTTGTGATCCTCCACTGGATCTCGGAAGCAGAGGCAAAGTTCCCTACCGCATCGATGGTGGTGGAGGTGACGATTCCCTGGGTCTCCGGGACAGGGTCGATTCCACTATCTGCCATTGCAAATCCTGTGACCAGGGCCAGTACGATGGCAATGATTGCGAGTTTTTTCATGATTTTCCTCCTACTTTTTATGTTAAAACTTTCAGTAACAAAACAGAATTTTGAATTAAGTGCATTTATAGGTTGTTGTGAAAATGAACGTTCATCAAATTGATGAATATAAAGAATGATTCCTGCCGGAACTGATTGCCAAATGACCGTAATAAATCGGATGCGAGTATAAAACGATTGAACACTATCTTCAAATTCTAAAAAAAAGTTGGATTTTTTGAGGTAATTACCTGACCATTCCGGATTCGTAGTGCATCAGCTTCTCGAAGAGTGTAATGTCACCATCGACGGTTGTCTCCTCGGTAAACTCGATGCGTTCCTTGAGTGCAACCGGGTCTTCACCTGTACCGATATCATCCTCCTGGATCAGGACATCCATGTAAGCAGAAGCCATTCCCCTGGATGGCAGGTCTGTGACCAGCTCGCTGACGCGAATATCGTGGTTCAGCTCGACCGGGTGGTCACCAGAAGTCATTACAAATCTGTCTGTTGAGGTGGTGCGGACATTTGCCACGGTCATGTCGATGGTGCTACCAGCTTCAGCCCTGTTACAGTATGCCGGGAAATCTTCTCCCTCTTCGGAGAGTACTGCAAACGGACATATCACGAAATTATCTACATCTACGTCATCCGCAGCGCCGTCGACGAAGATCACGTCTGATGAAGTGACCCGGGCCCCGTCAATACCGAGGAATGCCAGTTCCTTGGTAGCCTCGATATTCCACTGCCCTGAGATCTGGCCGCTGGTCTCCACATCGAGCTCCTTGTCATAGGCAATCAGCCCGATCCCGTTGGACACGGTGTCCTCGGTGTACACGGACTCATAGATGGTGGTATCAAAATCAAGTGGCGGGATGTCCGGAAGGCCCTGGCCATACTGCCCCCCGTCAGTAATCCTCCACTGGATCTCACTCGCCGAGGCAAAGTTGCCTACCGCATCGATAGTGGTAGAGGTGACGATGCCCTGAGTCTCAGGGACTGGTTTAATTCCATGGTCCGCCATGGCATACCCTGTGAGAAGGGCCAGTACTATGGCAATGATTGCGAGTTTTTTCATGAAAATTCTCCAACATCTGGTGCTGAAACTTTCAGCAACAAAACGGAATTTTGGATTAATGAGGATTTATAGGTTATTATAAAATAATGAACATTAATCAAAGCGATGGATATAAAGGATAATTCCTGCGGAACAGATTGCCGAATGGAGATAATAAACCGGATGCGAGTATAAAGCGACGAATATTTTCTTAAAATTCCAAAAAAAAGGTTGAATTTTTTTAAGGGTTTACCTGAGCATTCCGGATTCGTAGTGCATCAGCTTCTCGAAGAGAGTAATGTCACCGTCGACGGTGGTCTCTTCGGTAAACTCGATGCGTTCCTGGAGCTGGCTGGCTGTTGGCCAGTCGGGTCCGCTGCCTTCCTGGATCAGGACTTCCATGTATGCGGAAGCCATTCCCATTGAGGGCAGGTCGGTGACAAGCTCACTGACACGGATGTCGTGGTTCAGCTCGACCGTGTGGTCGGATGAAGGCATGACGAATCTGTCGGTAGATGTGGTGCGGACATTTGCCACAGTCATGTCGATAGTGCTTCCTGCCTCTGCACGGTTGCAGAATGCTGGAAGTTCATCGGTCACATCAGATGCGAATGGACAGATTACTGCGTTCTCGACATCCTCGACGTCATCGGCAGCGCCGTCGACGAAGATCACGTCTGAAGAAGTGACACGGGCTCCGTCAATACCGACGAATGCCAGTTCCTTGGTAGCCTCGATATTCCACTGGCCGGAGATCTGGCCGCTGGTCTCCACATCAAGTTCCTTGTCATAGGCAATCAGCCCGATCCCGTTGGACACGGTGTCCTCGGTGTATACGGACTCATAGATGGCCGCACCCATGGCAGTATCCGTCAGGGGCGGGACACCGGGCAGACCGTCAGGGTCATTGGTGATTCTCCACTGGATTTCGGAAGCAGAGGCGAAGTTGCCTACCGCATCAATGGTGGTGGATGTAACAATACCCTGGGTTTCAGGAACCGGGTCGATTCCACTGTCTGCCATGGCAAACCCTGTGAGAAGAGCCAGTGCAATGACAATTATTACGAGTTTCTTCATGAAATTCCTCCTACTTTTTATGCTGATACTCTCAGCATCAAATCAGGTTTTATGATTTAAGGCTATTTATACCTTTTTCAACCAAATTAACATTCATCGCAGCGATGAATATAAAGAAACAGGAAATTAAGCTCTCTCCGGAATTCCGAAAGATTCCATGAATCCGGAATTCCATTACTACCTGGGAAAATTCCCGGACTTCCTGAATTCGGATATGTGCCTCATCGACAACGCCTTTTCACAGAGTAGAATCTTAATTTCTCCTTACTTGTCACGGGGTAAGTTACAAGTCTCTAAAATTCAGGATAATATCAGAATAACGCAAAAAAAAGGTTGGATTTTTCAGGATTTACCTGACCATTCCGGACTCGTAGTGCATCAGCTTCTCGAAGAGAGTAACGTCACCGTCGACGGTGGTCTCCTCGGAGAACTCGATTCTCTCAGCAAGTGCCGTCGGATCTGCCTCTCCACCATATGCCTCCTGGATCAGGACATCCATGTATGCGGAAGCCATTCCCATGGACGGCAAGTCGGTGATCAGCTCACTGACACGGATGTCATGGTTCAGCTCGACTGGGTGGTCGGCAGAAGGCATGACGAACCTGTCGGTTGAGGTGGTGCGGACGTTTGCCACAGTCATATCGATGGTACTTCCTGCTTCTGCACGGTTGCAGTATGCGGGGAAGAGTTCAGTCACATCGGATGCAAACGGACAGATTACCTCTTCCTCTGTAATGGCCAACGTAGCAGCACCGTCGACGAAGATTACGTCTGAAGAGGTGACCCGGGCCCCGTCAATACCGACGAATGCCAGTTCCTTGGTAGCCTCGATGTTCCACTGGCCGGAGATCTGGCCGGACGTCTCGACATCGAGCTCCTTGTCATAGGCGATCAGGCCTACACCGTTGGATACAGTGTCCTCGGTGTACACGGATTCATATATTGCATCTAAGACAATTAATGGCGGAACGTTTGGAAGTCCTAATATGCTATCGGTAATTCTCCACTGAATCTCGGAGGCAGAGGCAAAGTTACCTACTGCGTCGATCGTGGTGGAGGTGACAATGCCCTGGGTCTCAGGGACGGGGTCAATTCCCCTGTCGGCCACGGCAAACCCAATAAGAAGGGCCATTGCAATGACAATTATTACGAGTTTCTTCATAAGATTCCTCCTACATTTGTATGCCGATACTCTCAGCATCAGGAAAATCATTTCAACGATGTTATATTTAAATGTTCTTATAAATACAAGCGTAATCTCCCCATTAAAACGATTAATTGTGAAATGCTTGTTTTAACGCTTCTGAAGAGGCTAGTGCGTACATTAGACAGGTAAATACAATTTTTCTTAAATACTATGAAATTTTTTCAGGATTAATATGACTATTTCGGTCCTTTGTTGATTTCATGGTTGATGGGTGCAGGGTGAGTGTCAGTTCCTCCATAAAGTCACCCTGCTGCAAAATCAAAAAATCTCCTTAAATATCGAAAACAAACAGAAAAATCCAGTTCTCTCCCCCCTCAATATAGCTTCCGATCGCACTTTCACCCCGCATGCTCTCCGGCCTTCTTGAAGTTCCTCGTTCCAGCACTATTCATGGAGTTCGATCTGCACCCCACGGTCTCTCTCCAGACCGGAACCTTCTCGGCCGTTATTGCCCCCGGGGACGTGGTGCTGGCGGGGTTGAACGACAACCCGGTTCTTCAGAAGTTCCTCTTCCTCTTTATCAGCGGGAACTTCTCCCGCCTGCTATCGGGTATCAACCGCAGATCGGTCAATATCGAGGTGCGGAGGGCATTCACTGCCTTCCAGCTCCTGCACATCCTGAAAGAGTCCTACCATACTGTCGTCTTCGTAGAGCACGACCCCACCCTGTACGAAGGGGCGGAGGACTTGGCCGTGACAGTGGCGCAGGCGTTGCGGGAAACGGGGGAGGCTGCCCTTGTGGTCCTGTATGCCCCCAAAGCCGACCCGAGTTTTGATGAAATGTCCAGGTTTGCCCACCGGGTCTTCTACCTGGGCGCTTCACCTCCGACCCCGCCACCCTCCCGGACACGGCACCGGCCGGGAAAGTCACGCCACCCGGCAGGACTGCCCCGGGGTCAGACCACCCTGGAGGGGATCTGATGGGGCGGAGCTTTGCAAGCGTCAGGATGGGGGTAAAAGACCTTGCCGGGCGGTGGCAGAGGGCCGCCAGGAGACTCCCTGAGCCGGATAGGGGGTACGCCCTCCGGCTTGTGGAGATGGCCAAACGCCACTCCAGCGAGGCATTCTATGCCTTCGACGACCCCCTGGAGGCCGCCTTCTTCTCAATCATGATCGAGTTCCTGAAGGAGCGGGAGCAGTGCCGTGTGGATCATTGACTCCCGGTACCGTGACGGCGTGGAACTATGGGAGAAGAAAAAACGGGTCCGCCGGGTTACCATCCCCTGCTCCCCCTCGTTCTATCTCCACCTTCGCGATCCCCATGCCCACTGGGAGCTCGTCGAGGCCCTCGAGAGCAGGTACGAGGTGGAGGAATGTGACTTCCGCACCATACACGGGGTTCTCGAGGGGTACCGGATCGGGGCCGGCCGGGAGGTGGCCGAGGCCATCGAGAAGCAGACCCGGTTCGAAGCCTGCCTCTACAACGTGGACCTGCGCCTCGACCACCGCTACATGGCTGAACAGGGTATATTTCCCTGTGGGGAGCAGGGAGAGTCGCGGTTCGAACCGGATTTCCTGATGCCGCTGGAGGTCATGGAAATCGCAGTCCGGGATAACCCGATGATCCGGGGTCCCATCACCCGGGTAGATGTGGTCCATGAACGGGCCGAGCATCTCTCTGGAAGTGATCAGTCCATCATATCCGATCTGGCCGCGCTGGTGGAGAGCTGCGACCCGGACGTCATCCTCTTTCCGCTCTCAGATGTGTGGATGCCCCGGATCCTCTCCCAGGCCCGCCGGTATGGGATAGACCTCCGGATCAGCCGCACCGGGCAGTTCAGGCGAATGGCGGAGCGTTCTTACCAGAGCTACGGGAGGACCGAGTACCGGGTGGGATCGCTCATCCCCGACGGGAGGATTCTGATCGACACCCGGCAGAGTTTCAATTTCCGGGAGAGCGACCTGTCAGGGATCATTCTCGGGTCCAGGCTCACCGGGCTTGCCCCCAACCTTGCGGCACGTTTCACCTCGGGGACGCTCATTTCTGCCTACGAGGTGTACGAGGCGCTCCGACAGGACATTGCGGTTCCCTTCCGGAAGAGCGACCCGGAAGATGTGAGGCGTTTTGGTGATCTGAAAGCGGCCGACCGGGGAGGCATGATGTTTCAGCCGGTACCGGGGCTCTACGAGGAGGTTTATGAGATCGATTTCACCTCTCTCTACCCCTCGGTTATTGTCAGGTACAACCTTTCGCCCGAAACCCTGCATGACCCGGCACGGAAAGGGTTTCTCCCCGGGGTACTGGAGCCCCTGCTGATGCTCCGGAGGGAGACCAAGCGGAGAAAGGCGGATGACCCGCGCTATGCCGGCCTTGATTCCCTGCTCAAGTGGATGCTGGTCACCTGTTTCGGGTATACGGGATACAAGAACGCGAAGTTCGGACGGATCGAGGTGCACGAGCAGATCACCTGCCATGCCCGTGATATTCTCCTTTTGACAAGGGACATCGCCGAAGAACTGGATTTTGAGGTCCTTCACGGGATCGTGGACTCTCTCTGGGTCAGGGGCGGGGATGCACCGTTGCTGAAACAGCGGGTGGAGCGGGAGACAGCTCTCCACACCACGCTGGATGCCTATGACTGGATTGTGTTCCTCCCCATGCCGGACGGTTTTGGGGCATACAACCGGTATTTCGGGAGACTTGCGGACGGAACCATGAAGGTGCGTGGCATTGCTGCCAGGAGGAGGGACGTCCCCGGCTATGTGAAGTCCATGCAGCATGGCATCCTCGACCTGATGAAGGGCGCCCGCACCCGGCGGGAACTGGCCGAGGTGGAATATAAAGCGTACCAGCGCTATCTCCGGGCCGCAGAATTGCTCCCATCGGCCGATCCGGCGGAGATGGCCATTCGCCGCCAGGTCAGCAGGCTTACCTATTCGCGGAACTGTCCGGAGGCATCGGCGGTGAGAGCCTGTAAAGAGGCCGGAATTGAGCTTGCCCCCGGGATGGAGATCGGGTATGTGGTCACCGATTCACGCACATGGGCAGTGGAACTTGACTGGAATGCCACCCGGTTCGACCAGACCTATTACCGAAGGCTCCTGGACAAGGCCTGGGAAGAGATCCGGTTCGCATTCGAGGAAGCAAGGGGGAAGAAGGGGGAAGAAGGGGAGTGAACTGTCACGGTGAGGCAGAGGCCCCCCATTGGAATAATGAGACTACCTGCCCTTCCTGATCGAGGAGATGTAAGATCCCCCCGCGGTTGTTGAGGGCAGGGGTGGTAAGATTCCGGTAGACATCACTACCTGTGGAAATGCCTGTCCCTGTGTGCAATGTGAGTTGCCCCCCTGCCATGAGCTGGAGTGGACCGAAAGTGAACGTCACCTGGGTAGGCCCGGAGACACTCCAGCCGGAGAGTTTTTCTGCACCGGGCCCTGCATTTGCGATGATGAGATATTCATCATTGAGATTCTCCCGGTCGTCACCTGCTGCATCATAATTGACTGCGGCGATGAACACTCCCTGTCCCGGAGTATCGATGGGAACAGGTGCGGCCGGTGGCAGGATTGGCGAACTATAGTTCCAAAGCCCGGTATTTTCAATGCGGGCAGCAGTCTCGAGTGCCAGGTAGGATGATTTTTTCGAAAATGTCTCTCCTGTATATACCCTGGCCAAACCTTCGCTTACCAGCAGCGCCCCGAAATCTGTGCCGTCCGGCAGGATGACATATGCCAGCAGGCGGTCGTACTGGTCGCGGATACCGGCTTTTTCATCGAATTCGATTGCAATTTCCCGGTCTTCAAGATAAAGGGAGGTGAATTCTTTCGCATTCTCACCCCAGAGGGCAAGATATGCTGGATCATCAATGCCGGGATATTCGCCAGGTATGTTTTCCGAGGGCGTGGTCTCCGGGGTATCCACGCCTACGATCCGTATCTTTTCTTCGGTTCCTCCAGGGAATTCCACCACGACAGTGTCACCGTCTACCACACGGGTCACTGTGGAGCCATATGCCCGGCCTGGCTCGAAGGTGTCGCCTGGCGTTCCTTCATTTACGGCAAACTCGATCCTGCTACATCCCGAAAAGGCCAGGCTTCCCGTCAGAAAAAGGCAAAGTATGAGAATTATTATGGTATTTGAGCCTTTCATACGGTATTTTTGCAAGATTCCACTATAAGGCTGGCGATCAGTCTGCGACAGGTAACCTTCATCACCAGCCTTGGGAAATGACATACATGGTGGAAGAGACGATGAATGATGATGCCGGGACAGGGGATATTTACCAGGAAGCCCTTGACCTGCATGCCAAATACAGGGGAAAGATCGAGATCCGCTCCAAGGTTCCGCTGGAGACAAGGAGGGATCTCTCAAGGGCATATACCCCTGGTGTTGCAGAGGTATGCAGGGCTATCCAGAAAGACAGGAATATGGCATATAAATACACCATCAAGGGAAACAGCATCGCCATCGTAACTGACGGATCCGCGGTGCTGGGCCTCGGGAATATCGGCGGGTATGCTGCCATACCTGTAATGGAGGGAAAAGCAATCCTCTTTAAAAAATTTGCCGGAATCGATGCGTTTCCTATCTGTTTTGAGAGTTACCATACCGATTTTGTGGATGAAGTGAAGAATATCGCACCGGTCTTCGGTGGGATCAACCTGGAGGATATCGCCGCACCGAAGTGCTTCGAAGTGGAGGAGGCGCTTCAGGACATCGGCATCCCGGTTATGCACGATGATCAGCACGGGACTGCAATTGTGGTGCTGGCGGCGCTGATCAATGCCTGCAGGGCGACGGGAAAGGAGTTTGAAGACCTGGACATCGTGGTCTGTGGCGCCGGTGCGGCCGGTTATGCCATCGTGCGTCTGTTGAGATGCATCGGCTACAATCCTGATGTCTGCCAGACAGTCCATGACATTGTAGTCTGTGACCGGAAGGGGATTATTCACAGGGACAGGAAAGGGTTGTACGGCAACAAGTACAAGTTCATCATCGCTGACGAGACAAACAGGACCGGGAAGAAGGGAACGCTGGCTGATGCGGTGAAAGGGACTGACGTATTCATCGGGGTGTCAGCGCCCGGAGTGCTCACACCGGAGATGGTGCGGACCATGAATGATCACCCCATCGTCTTTGCCATGGCAAACCCTGTTCCCGAGATCCTGCCCGACCTGGCAAAAAAAGCCGGTGCGGTTGTGGTAGGTACTGGCAGAAGCGATTACCATAACCAGATAAACAATGCGTTAGCCTTCCCGGGTGTCTTTCGCGGAGCGCTGGATGCCTTTGCCACAAGGATTACCGATGAGATGAAAGTCGCCGCGGCACATGCGCTGGCAGATTCTGTACCCCGGCCTCACCGCGAGCATATTATGCCGACGGTCCTTGACAAGGAAGTTACCAGGACAATTGCGGATGCGGTGAAGAAGGCGGCAATCGAATCGGGGTGTGCACGGGAGATTTGAAACGGAGCATTTAAACGTGTTATATTGATTTTCACGACCGGGGCCGGATCACCAGGCATTCAGGGTGCTGTTTTCCTGCCCTTTTTGGCAATGTCGGAGAGATATTTTTCCCTTCTTGCTTCATAAGCGGCTCTTTCCCAGCCGAATGGCACATATTCGGAGACATCCCATCCTTCTGCCGCCAGCCGGAGCTTGGTCTGGTCGGAAAGCCCCATTAACATCCCCACCTGTACCAGGTCTCTTTTTCCCATCATCCGTGCAGTGAACCATTCCAGGAGATCGGGATCATGTGTTCCTATATGGAAAGACTTCCCGCTCTCTTCCGCGATTGAGACATATTCTTTAAACCGGTCTTCTATCTCGAAAAAATCGTCTGTGTCACCTATATACGCCCCCTTCACGATACGTGGGGTCACACCCTTCGAAAGAAGGTCCCGGAGGTCGCGGGAAGTCCTGTCAAGGTATGACTGGAGTGCCAGGGTGACACTGTGTCCTTCGCCTGCGCAGCTGATCGCTGCTCTGATAGAGGCGTCGACAAGGCCTGTTCCCTCCATGTCTATCTCTATACCGACTCCGTATTCAGCAGCAGCAGACGCCAGGTCACGAAGTGTTTCCATGGAGAGGGAGCGATTAAAAATTTCCCCAACCGAGGTGGGTTTGACGGAGATGGTGGCATGAAGTCTCTTTGCCTGGATTTTATCGAGAAGTGTATGATATTTATTGGCCATGGCCAGCACTGGATCTTTTGAGGTGGCATATTCTCCCAGTATATGCAGGGTGCAACTGATGCCCTGCCTGTTTCTCCGGCTGCACCATTCCAGTGCCTGATCCATATCAGGGAGGGACCAGCGGTCTGCTGACGACATCACTATGTTTCCTTTGGGAAGTCCGTAACAAAAAGAGTTCGCCTGCCGGGAAGAGTTCAGGCATCCCGGTATATCGACCACACGGCATATAGTATGGAAAGGGTGGCCATAAAGAAGATGGCTGCGAGGAGATTACCGGATATATCCCAGCCCGCATACCTGGCAAGGTCATAGATGACGTAGATGCCGAAGGTGAGAGCAATTGCCCACCCCTAGATCTTCTATTTCTGATATCCGATAGTTGCGCCAAGGATTGTAATGGCCGCCTCGATAAGTATTGATGCCGGCTGCAGGATTGTGTTCAGTTCCATGATGGTGTAGTTTGTATAACAGGGGGTAAGAATCCTGGTGAATATATCTGATAAAATGGAATGTGCAAGTCCGGATACTCCAATTATCCGCTGTCAGCCCCTGAATGGTCCTTTCTTTCCGAATCGTAGTACCAGTTTTTCAGCAGGCGGGCAACTTTTTCCTCAAGTTCCGGAGACCTCTCCATACGCGCTTTCTCATCGTCGTTTATAGGGCAGTGTTCCCATAATCTGAGCAGCACGGTGATTTCATCATCTTTTC
>DATKYO010000128.1:0-3155 GCA_035528475.1 Methanoregulaceae archaeon
CAAATATGGTGAAAGAGGAGTGGCGGGTCCATTCCACGATGTTCGGCAACCTCTCCTTTGCCCTCTTCCCGGTCATGATCTTCGGGATCGCGTTTATGGGGTCGTTCCTCATTCCCCTGATGCGGACCACCCTCCCAGCCGGCAACCTCACACTGATTATCCACGCTAACTACCTGATGCTCGGGATTATGGTCGGCGGGTTCGGGTTGCTGGGCAACGAGGTGATGAACCGGCGGTTCGGCCAGGCAAGTCTGCTTGCCTACTCTGCCCGGAGTCTCCCGCTCTCTGAGAAATTCATCTTCCTGAATTTTGTCATCAAGGACACAGTCTATTACTTCTTCCTCTGGGTACTGCCTTTTGGTTTCGGGTATATCCTGGCATCGCCGTTTACCGGTGTCTCCCTTGCTGGCGCCTTGCTCCTGCTTCTCACCCTGGCACTCTCGTTCCTCTTTGGCCTCTGCGGCGTCTTCTTCCTCTCGGAAGTCTATGCCCGCTCACGACTGGTACTCTGGCTCGTCCTGCTGGCCCTTGGTGCGGGAGTGGGCGGCGTTGCGGCCATGACTGGCACGAACCCGGTGCTCTTTTTCCCGCCGCTGCTACTCAACAGCGCATTCACGTGGGCAAACTTCCTGATCTCCTGCGCCGTGCTCGCACTCCTCTTCGGGGTTGCGATCATGCTGTTCAATCCTGAATCGGTGGGATCGGAGAAGACGTACAGGGACTCCTTTGCGCCCCTGATGCGGAGGTTTTCGTTCCTGCCGAACCCCCCGCTTGCCGCCAAAGATACCCTCGACCTGTACCGGAGCGGGAGCCTGGTCGGCCAGACGATCTTCTCGTTCCTCCTCCCCCTCGCGGTGATCTGGTTCTTCTTATCCCTTCTGGGTCCGTTCTTTCCGCCCCATGGCCTGCTCTTCATAGTTGCTGTTACCACCGGTGTAATCGCGTCAACGATGTACACGTGGGTCACGATGTTCGACACCTTCGGACCGTACGCATGCCTGCCTGTTGCAGTCAGTACGCTGATCGCGAGCAAACTCACTACGTTTGCAGTCCTCCAGGTGATCCCTGCCGTCTTCATCGCGGCTGTTGCGCTTCTCTCCCGGGAGACCGCGTATCTCGTCCCTGCCGTGGTGCTTGGGATCTCCGTCTCGTTTTACGCCGTGGGTATCATGACCTGGCTCTGTGGGCTCTCCCCCAACGTGCTGGTTTACGATGTCAAGGTACTCTTTGTGTACCTCATCCTTGTCGGCATTGTCCTGACAATTTTCACCGCGGCTGCCTTTGCGAACCCGTACTATGCCCTCGCAGCAGTCATCCTCGCTATACCGACATGGCTGCTGGTTCAGAAGGCGAAGGTCCGCTGGGACTCGGTGGACTCGGCAGGATTCTGAATTTTTTTAAAAAAAAGTGCTGGCCCAAGGTGGGGGGACTTTTCCCTGCAGGTTATGGCACTGGCGGAATTTTTGAGCAAATCTTGCTGGTGAACGAACTCCTGGCGCTCATCCAGAGCATGAATATTATAAAAATCCTTTTACCGGCACCATCATCTCTTGATATGGCTGCCGTCACAGAACGGCTTATTGTACGATTTTCCGCAGCGGCACAGTGTCAAGCGGTTCCGGATTTCGTAGACATGACCATCTGACGATTCAACCGGAATACCGCCACGCACCCAGAGAGGGCCGTGTTCACTCCGTGGGGGGTACTCAATGACCACAATAGATTTTTCAAATTCGGGTTAAAATGCCTTAAAAAAATTTCCATTTTTAAAATCAGCTCTCTTCTGTCTGGTGAGCCGGGCAGAAATTGCAGATTGAATAGAACACATCTTTTTCCTTGTCCCGGATCAGGCAATAATACTCGTTGCCCCGCTGTTCAACGGAAAAACCACCGGGAAACGGCATGCCAACCGGATGTCCCGGTTCGTCAAGCACAAACATGGTGAATGCAGCTATCAGGTAATAGAAGATGCGATTCTTCGGATTACGGAAGTAAGGGTTGCGTTCGCTCGAATCGTCCCATTCAAAACACCCTTCAGGAAGCATTTCGCAGAATTTGCGGAATGTTTCAGGATCGAGGATTGAACCGGTCAAGCCTGCAAATGCCCTGGTCCGGTGCATGGTAAGGAGCTGGTGATGTTTGCCGAACAGCTGTTCACGGAAATAGGGGCGGATCCTTTCCCGGTAGGGGGAAGGCAGATTATCGATCTCGTTATTGAGCCTGCCTCCGATGATCTGGAGATCGAATATCGTGTAGCTCTGGATTTCGTGGACGAGGATTATGCCAAGTTCACCTTTCGTCCGGGCTGTGCTGAGTCGTACTGCGATTTCCTGTATCATGCTGCGTGCCCGTGTGTGTTTATCAGGAAGTTGGAGTAATGTTCCCTTTTCCATCGACACCGCACCTGGGTTGTTGTTACAGTATCTTTCCAGTACACAAGAAATAGATATGTGTACGGTTCTCCGTGCTCCTTACTGGAGCCTAAATCATAAAACCTGCTTCAGATACGATCCCAAAGCAGCGATGAGCCCGGTACCCTGTTTTCAACATGGTTTTTCCTGCAACGGAATCTGCCAGAAAAAAACCATTTATTAGGTATCATCAATAGAGAAGATATTCCCCTTCAATCCTCACCCGGGCATTTCCCCCGAAAAAGACAGTGCGCTGAACCTTTGAAGCGTCGCTCACCAGCCGGATTATATTGGGACGCTCCCTGCTCCTGCCCTGCTCGATTATGATCATTTGGCCGTCCCATAATTCGGCGTTCAGCAGGTAATACCCCAGTGCTGCGTTTCCTGAACCTGTTGCGGGATCTTCCAGGTACCCGTAAATAGGGGCAAATACCCGGGTGCGATAGGAATTGTTTTTCGATGAGACTTCCTCAGAAAAGACCAGGATAATTTCGATTCCGTTTGCAAGGCAGAACTCCCGCAGGTGCTTCTGGTCAGGATGGAGCAAAAGAAGTGTATCAAGAAATGTAAGCGGAACGATCAGGGTTGCAAGACCAGCGTTGACCAGCATAATGGGGTTCTTTTCCATTATTTCACCGGGAGGGATTTTTAAGGCTATTGCAATATCATCGCGGGTCAGGGTAATGTTGAGAAACTGAGGCAGGGGCGCGCTAATGAACACAGCATCTGCAGCGGAAATCTCAC
>DATKYO010000129.1:0-4544 GCA_035528475.1 Methanoregulaceae archaeon
GAGATACAGGAGCATAATCTCCCTGAAATTCGCGAATTTCTATTGGAATGGTGCGAGTGGAAGGATTGTGATTCAGAACCGTTTCTGCAGTATGAAAAAGATGCCACATTGTTTGCCTTATCGCATTTCACAGACCTTGACCTCTCCGGTCTTCTGATACGGGTTGCCGGGAAGGTCGGGGCTATAGCCCTCTTTGAAATCATGAATGCCAGTACTGCGGTAGTTCATTTTGAAAAAGGGCTTCCCGACTGTGAGGGCATATATAAGGCAATCAATGTCGAGACTGCGAAGTATCTGAGAGGCAAGGCAGACTATATCAACAGGGAGAGTGATATGGGAGTTCCCGGGCTTCGGAAATCTAAAACCCGATATCGCCCTCATCATATGGTTGAGGTCTATTATGCAAAAAAAGAAGATCTGGTCAAATTAGTATAATGTCATTCCAGTGTATAGCTATCACGGTATGTGTCAGGTATTGAATACCGTAATTGGGTACTCAATCTTTCTCTCCAATTATTTTTCCATTTGAGGTTTTAAAGCCACATTCTTCATCATTTTCCTCGATTGTAAGAACAGGAAATTATACTTTAATGGAAGGTAAAAAGTGTGTAATGAAAACACCCTTCCATGTGATGCTAATCCCTACACTCGGATGTCCTGCCCGTTGCAGTTATTGCTGGAGTTCAGAGGAAGGATCCCCAATAATGAGCATTGATATTATCAAAGAAGTGGTTGAATGGCTCAAGGATTTCCAGAATGATCCGGTGACAATCACTTTCCATGGCGGGGAACCGCTCCTGGCAGGTGCGGAATTTTACCGGAAGGCACTTCCGTTGCTTTCCGGGGGTTTATCTCATCTCAAGCCATCCTTCGCGATACAGACCAATCTTTGGAAATTAAACCCGGAAATGGCTCAAATTCTTGCGGAGTATGCAATTCCCGTGGGTACCAGTCTGGACGGTCCCGAAGAGATAAATGACCTGCAGAGAGGAAAAGGATACTATAAAAAGACGATGCGAGGATATGAATTGGCCAGGGCTCAAGGCCTTGATGTGAGATTCATCTGTACATTCACCTCATATTCTGTTGAGCGTAAAGAAGATATTTTCAATTTTTTCCTCGAGAACAAATTCACTCTTAAATTACACCCCGCCCTCCCGTCTCTACGAAATAAAAACCCCGAAAAATGGGCTATCAGTCCTGAAAAATACGCGGAATTGTTGGAATACCTTCTGGATCAGGCCCTGGAACACCTGGATGAGATTGATATCATGAATATCAATGACCTGTGCAGATGTGTTTTCACACGACGGGGAAATGTCTGCACATTTGCAGACTGCATGGGATATACGTTTGCGGTGGGACCTGATGGCGATATATATCCCTGTTATCGCTTTGTAGGCATGCCTGAGTATGTGATGGGCAATGTCCATACTCATCCGACCAGGGAAGATCTTGCCAGATCTGACGCATGGAAGCGTATGCATCAATTCAAGGAATATGTTGACACCGGGTGCGGGGAATGCCCTCATATCAGATATTGCCGGGGGGGATGCCCCTACAATGCAATTGTACCGCATGATGGGGAAATAAAAGGTGTTGATCCCCACTGTGCCGCGTACAGGATGATATTTGACGAAATTTCCAACCGGTTAAATAAAGAGATGGTGGAATCTCCTTTTATGGGAATGACGGGTTTTCACGCAAAACCAGGACAGAATGCCAGGCCGGGAATAATGTCATTAATGCATAAGATCATTTCAAGATAAGCCGATTAAGTTTAAGCGAGGCTGAGAAGTGCCATTATAATCCGCCAGGATTTCGAAAGGGGGTTACTTTAACCCTTAATCTTTTTTGTATTATATTCGTAAAAGTTCGGGTTTTCAGGGAAAGGAACCGTACGCTATGAGGATATTAAATTTTTATATAATTCTACAAATATAAGTTAATATAACTCTCTGAACACAAATGCGCGCCAGGAAAAAAAGGCAAATATGCTCTTGATTGTAATTAAGGCAGATAATGTCAGGAATATCCCGAATAGGGCAACAATATAGCTTTTATATTGGAAATGGCCTCCAAATTAACCGTAGAACGATACATAAGTTTAAATCCAGGACATCAAACCTCTAAGAAATAGTGTACATGGACTATAGTGGAGTAACCTTAATGCAGGAAATGAAGCATGATGTGGTTATTCATCCCACAAAGGATGAAGATGTTGAAGAGATGTTTCGAAAAAAGAATGCCTGGGGCTTATGTACGAGTATTGACTTAAAAGACTGCAATCCCGAGACTATCAGAAACCCGGAAAAGATCAGGAATTTCATCATCCAGCTCTGTGATCTTATTGATATGAAGAGGTTCGGAGATCCGACTATCATTCATTTCGGGCCCAATGAGAGGGTTGCAGGATACTCTATGACCCAATTAATTGAAACATCGCTAATTTCAGGCCATTTTGCAAACGAGACAAATTCGGCGTATCTGGATATTTTCAGCTGCAAAGAATATGCCCCTGGAAAAACAGCAGAGTTTTGTAAAAAGTTTTTTGAAGCCGGTTCAATGAACTATAATATCGTATTCAGGTACTGATACAAGGGAAAATGAAGTATTAACCTGGATTTCTTATTTTTCAGTAATATTCCCACAGTTACCGGGAATGTGCAGAAATAAAATCAGGGGAGAAACTCTCCCATCCATGATTTTATTCTCTGTTCTGCTGCTTCAAAACCGCCGTCAATAAAAATGGCGCCAATGAGTGCATTTTGAGTTGAGATAACCAAATTTTCACGCTCATTTGCGAAAAGAACCTCCTCTTCAGCTCCTTTCCTGATAAATCCCTCAATGGGGAGCTTTTTATTAATTGCAGCCAGCATCTCTTTTTGTTCCATCTTTTCAATATACGAATATATCTCGTCCGTGTTTTCCAGTCCGGAACGAATCAGGAGATGTATGAGTGCGGTCTTTTTCACTGATTCTCCAAGCACAATCAGGAGATTCTGATCAGTGATCCCTGGCATGTCTTCCTGATGTTCCCTTGCATATGATGTACGTGTGAGTGCGCTGTCCAGGGCACCTTTTTCAAAGAAATGATATCCCAGAATGTCTTCTAATCTGATATGCATCACCGTCCTCTTTTTTCTGAATGTCTTTAATATGCGATAAAAGGAGCGGGGCCGTATCCGGGTGGTGAAAATTAAGAAAAATTTCCAGTTCAATCTGTTACCTGTAAAAGATACTCATTTCACGTTTTTTCAGAGGAAAAAATTTTTGATGTTATTTGGAAAAATCAAGCCTGAATCGCCAGGCGCAGTAATACTTTTGAGGACAGTGATCCGGGGGACAGCAGAGGCACTCGGTGGTAATTCTCGGATCAATTGTGCGGGCAAATACCTCGTATTCTACTTGCCCTATTGATTTACAGGGAAATTTCTTGAGTGCTTTTCTCTCTCTTGCGGCATGGACCCTGCACGTGTGAATATACAGGATAAGCGTCTCTGGGCCTGCCTTCACAATAGTCTGGGGATTGAGATAATAGTAAAGCCTGTGCTGCAGGGCAAGTTCCAGGGCTTCCAGCCCACCGAATTCACTGAGACCCAGCCGTTCCATTACACGTCTTGCCTCAATTGCGGAATACTGCTCCCAAACCTCGCGGTCACATTTCATGGCAGTTTCAAGACCATACCTTTTTTCAATTACAAGAAACCAAAGTCCGTCAATAGCCAGCCAGTCTTTTGCTGCATCAATAAGATCCAAATCGACATTACTGCCTTGCATGGAACCCACCATCTCTTAATTTACTCTTGTCCTCGCTTTATTGAATGTACTGATATGCTGTATATTGATGCAATTGTTCGAATCAAGTAAACGAGAAAAAAATCGGAGTGCTCCTGATATAAACACACCTGATAGATAGGGGGGTTGATGCCAGATTCTGGGGGTGTCCGGCAAAATGAAAAAACCAGGCGGCCTAATCAAAGAGCAATATGAGTTTTGACCTTCTTGTTTAATAAATTTTCATATTTCTCCTGTGAAATATACTCATAATGGGAAAAAAATATACTATTTATCTCTTCTATCGACCAGTCGCCTGGGACGACCCTTGATACGGTAGAGTTCGAGTTCTCCTGGCGTTGTGAAATTGAATATAATATCAAAATTAATTCCATACGAATCCGCAAGACGGGGTTTATTTGTAAGGAACGATTTTAGGAAGTTTTCGCTGACCAGGTTGCGATCTGTAAGTTCAGGGTCTTTGCATTCCATGCTGACCCGCAATAGTATATCATCATCGTTCTCACCCTGGTATACAAATGCTTCATATTCACCGGTCAGGTAATCCATATTATCCCTCTGGAATACGCCCCTTTCAATGTCAACCCTGTTCAGCGGGGTTTCCAAAATCCAGACAGTTTCCGCCTCACGCTGGGGATTTAATATCTTCATGTGAGTCCTGCCGCATGGACAGGGCTGCCTGGTAAGAACCACAGTGGTATCTTCAGTATCATAATTCAGGAGTAATGTGCCGCAATGGCCACCCA
>DATKYO010000130.1:0-13189 GCA_035528475.1 Methanoregulaceae archaeon
CTCGTTTGATATATCTATACCGATGAACCGCCGATCAGTCTTCCATGCAGCAACTGTTGTTGTTCCGGCGCCATTGAATGGATCAAGCACGATATCACCCTGATAAGAAAAAAGTTTCATAAGTCTGGAAGGGACTTCTTCGGGGAACATGGCCGGGTGCTGGTAAACCTTCATCCTGGTCTCGGGAGGAATATTCCAGCGGCCTTTCACCCACTCTTTGAATTCAGAGGGTTGTATATCAATTGCTTCCTTTTTTCCTGCCTTTTTATGGGTATCCTTGTCGAACACCTCGATAAATTCCCACGTATATTTGATGTAGGGCATCGAGGGAGAGCACCAGCTTCCCCATGCGGTATATTTGGCATTATAGTTGTTTTTCTCCCACAGGAACTCTGCTTTCCATAAAAACCCGATCTCCTGCAACTGGCCCGATATGATATGGTGTGTGGGAACATAATCCGAGTAGAGCGGCTGGATATTTACCGCAATTCTCCCTCCAGGCTTTAAAACCCGGTAACACTCGCTCCAGACCGTGAAAAGCCGCTCAAAATACTCGCTCCAGTCGTGGGTGTCACTATGCGGGTCTTCTGCATAAGCCTGGCCGAAATTGTAGGGTGGTGATGTGATAATGATATCAATACTTTTATCGGGCATCGAAGAGAGGACTGCACCCGCATCACCACAGATAATTTTATTCACATAATTCGCGATCTGCGGAGGCTCCTCATAGAGAATTGTATCTTTTGCATTCCTGCTTCCCTTTCTCACCCTGGCTTTTGCATCCTTATCCTGAATTTTATTTAGTCGAGAAGTTCGGGATGCCATTGAAGGTAATATCTCCTGTCAGCACGAATAATAATTCTGGTGCAGACCGGTAAAAAATTGGGGGAAGATGGCCGCCATAGGAAAATTTCCTCCGGATTGTGAAGGTGAAAACCGTTTAATGCAGGCCGGTCAAAATACTGAGGCGATAAGGATATGCTGGACATAAAAGATCTGCATGTGAAGATTGGGGATAAGGAAGTTCTCCATGACATCAATCTGCATATAGGAGAAGGAGAGACCCATGTCCTGATGGGCCCGAATGGATCGGGAAAAACGACACTTCTTCGTGCGATAATGGGATTCGGTGGTCTGGATATAGCAGAGGGGAAGATCCACTTCAAGGGAAAGGACGTCACCCGTCTTCCTATTCACGAGAGGGCCAAACGAGGGATGGGGATGCTGTTCCAGCGCCCCCCGACAATCGCCGGTCTCAAACTCGGAAAACTCCTGGCAGTTACTTCGGGAGAGAATACAGAAGAAGTGAACCAATATGCAAAATACCTGAATATGGATTCGTTTCTTGACCGCGCTATAAATCTTGGTTTTTCTGGCGGGGAGATTAAACGAAGCGAGGTATTACAGTTAATGGTTCAGGATCCCGAATTTGTGATGCTCGACGAACCGGAGAGCGGGGTTGATCTGGAAAACATCACACTGATCGGAAGTGCCATCGCAAAGCTGCTCGAAAAGGATGTGCATATTGTAAACAGAAAAAAAAGCGGCCTGGTCATAACCCATACCGGCTATATTCTTGACTATCTGGATGCAGATTTCGGCCATGTTATGTGTGACGGGGTATTCCGTTGCCACGGGAATCCCAGGGAGATATTGAAGGTCATCAAGACGTCGGGCTACAAGGAGTGTATCGCATGCCAGAAGATATAGACAAAATGGTGGACCTCTCAACGGAAGAACAGGACCGTCTCACCCAGACCGGCCTTGAAGTCAATATGAAAAACCGGTCAGGAAGTTTTTTCCAGATTGACCAGGAGATCAAGCAGATTGCAGCCCTTGAGGAAGGAATCGAGGTTCTCTCATTTGCAGATGCACAAAAAAAATATGACTGGCTTGATGAGTATATCTGGAAAGCCGTCTCGAAAGACAAGGATAAATATACCCAGTATGTAGCCGAACAAAAAGATCCAAAAGGTTTTGTCATCATTGCCAGGGAAGGGAGCCGATCTGTATATCCCCTTCAGGCATGTCTTTTTCTGGCCAAAACAAATGTCCAGCATGTCCATAACATCGTGATTGCCGAGAAAGGGGCCGAACTGCATATCATCTCAGGTTGTGCCAGTGCAAGTTATACCAAGAAGGGGTCCCATATCGGAGTCACGGAATTCTATGTCGGCGAGGGTGCAAAAGTCACCTCCACCATGATCCATAACTGGGGAGAAGAAATTAGTGTGTTTCCTCGAAGCGCGTCAATTATCGAGGAGAACGGGGTATTCCTCTCTAATTATGTGTGTATGCAGCCTGTGCGAAAAATTCAGATGGCTCCGCTAGCTCTTCTGAAGGGAAAGAATTCTGTTGCCCGTTTCAATAGTATGGTGGTTTCCACTCCCGGATCATATATCGACATAGGCTCCGTGGCTCGCCTCATGGCTGAGGGAGCCTCGGCTGAACTTCTCACGAGGGCTATCACGACCGGGGGACATATCATTTCCCGGGGTATGATAGAGGGACAGACAAGGGGAACGAAAGGGCATATCGAATGCAAGGGACTGATCCTGAAGGACGGAATAATTCATGCCATCCCTGAGATCAAGGGTAATGTGGTGGACACCGAACTATCTCATGAAGCTGCGGTGGGGAAAATTGCCCAAGAAGAAATTGAATACCTGATGTCCAGGGGGCTTGATGAGGACGTCGCCACTGCCACTATAATCAGGGGATTTCTGGATGTAAAAATTGAAGGACTGCCCCTTGTTCTCCAGAACCAGATTGATGCGGCAATCGATGCGGCAGAAAAAAGCGGGTTCTGAAGAGGCTGCAATATTTTTTATAACTCAATCCCGTATAGGGGAGAGTAATGCATATGACGGATGATCCATGGAGATCGAGAAGACTTCGCATGGTTGAACTTCAGATAGAAGCCAGGGGTATCAGGGATACCCGGGTCCTGGAGGCCATGAGAAAGGTTCCCCGCCACGAATTTGTTCCTGATACCTATCGTGAGGCGGCATACAATGACTCTCCTCTTCCCATCGGACACGGGCAGACAATCTCCCAGCCATACATCGTTGCGGCAATGACCGAACTTTTGGAAGTGAAACCTCATGAAAGGGTACTGGAAATCGGCGCAGGAAGCGGATACCAGGCTGCAATCCTGGGAATGCTTGCAAAGGAAGTCATATCGATCGAGCGGATCCCGGAAGTGGCCGATATTGCCCGTAAGAACTTACACGCTGCCGGAATTCTAAATGTAAAAGTGGTTTTAGCAGACGGGACAGAAGGCTATCCGGAATCTGCGCCCTATAATGCAATAATCGTCACTGCAGCAGCACCTGAAATACCTCCGCCGCTCATTGATCAGTTGGCAGACGGGGGTCGACTGGTGGCTCCTGCAGGGGGGAGAAATCTTCAGGAGCTGGTGAAAATCGTAAAGTCAGGTGATAAGCAAATCCGCTCTACCCATGGAGGCGTGGTATTCGTTCCCCTCCTGGGACACCATGGCTGGCCTGAATGGGGTGTAAAAGATGATAATTGATGCGACCAGATCACTTACCAGAAATAATGTAGTGTATCCGGGAGATATCCCCCCGGAATTCCATCAGGAAGACCATGGGAGATACCTCCTGTCCGCTCTTCACATGAGTACACATTCGGGGACCCACATAGACGCTCCGTCCCACTATCTAAAAGATTCGAGGGCCCTGGAGACTATTCCATTTGAGTTCCTTATAGGTCAATGCAGGGTTATTGACCTGACAGAAGTGACAGGGCCGATTACCGCTGCGCACCTGGAAAAAAAGATCAGGGAAAGGAGAAAAATTCTAATTAAAACAAATTTCTCCAATAAATCAGATTTTGATGAGCACTATGTGGCTCTTTCAATGGACGGAGCAGCCAGTCTACTGGAAGCGGGAATCCATTGTGTGGGTATAGATTCTCCGTCTATTGAACCTTTTTCCGGCGACGGCGGAGTACATAGATTGTTGCTCGAGAGAGGGACTGCCATAATCGAGCTGGTGGACCTTTCCGCGGTCAAAGAGGGCGACTACTGGATGGTCGCCCTCCCCCTCAGACTTGATGGCCTGGATGGCTCTCCATGCCGGATACTGCTTGCCACAGAAGAAAATAAGGGGGTGCTATATGAGCCTTATACATGATGCAGTAAGGAATCTGGAAGGGTGGGTGAAAGACTCCGGATGCGAGGACGGAAATGTTGTCCTCCGGGTGAATCCGGACAGAGTAGTGTGCCAGTACGAAAAGGGGGCTTGCATGGAGGCCTCATTTGGAGGAAGGACCGCCGAATTCGTGACACATGATCCAATCAGGGCAACCACCAGGATAGGATTCATGTTCGGGGCATCACTGGAAAAAGTTGCCCAGCGGGCGGCAGCGTGTGCTATCATAAATGTTGTCACAGGATTTCTCTGCATATCCAGGATACTGAAGGCATGCACACCCGATTCGCACCCGGCATGTCTCCTGGCACTTCAAAAGGAACTTAAAGGAAAAACCATTTATTTTGATGATATCCCTTCTCATATTGCAGGAAAACTGGGAAATGTCGTGAACGACCCGGAAAATGCCGACATAATTCTTGTGAACGGGGAGTCCCTTGTATCAGATACAGGCAGTGTGCTGATTGATACCTGCCTCGGCAGGAAAAAGGTTGTTTTTCTTTCCCCCTCCTTGGCAGGAGTATCATCTCTGGATAATCTCGAGCACTGGTGTCCCTTCGGAAGAGGGTAATTTTTTTCCCTCTCATTCCAATACACATCTATGCTTTTTGGCTCATCCGGGATCAGAACAGTCTATTCGAAAAATCTGGTTTTGACTGTAATGAAGGTCGGCCTTGTACTCGGACACCCTGGTGCAAAGGTATTGGTGGGCAGGGATGCCAGAAATACCTGCCCAGTCCTGGAATGCAGTCTCATATCCGGAATACTTGCAGCGGGTGGAGATGTGCATCTGGCAGGGATGGTTCCTACACCTGCTATAGGATTCGCTTCCCGGGTCATGGATGCAGGATGCATGATCACCGCCTCCCATAACCCTGAAGAATTCAATGGTGTGAAAATATTCAATCCCGACGGGTCCTCCTTCACCAGAGACCAGCAAAAAGAAATGGAAAATTGCATGGATGTCCCGGATTACGCGGTCTGGGAAGAGCATGGGAGTATATCTGGTCATGATATCCGTGAAAGGTATATACGCGCAATTATTGACCGGATGGCCCCCGTAAAAGATAGCACCATGGTTCTTGACTGTGGGAACGGGGCAGGGTGCACCGTCAGCCCCTCCCTTCTTAATGCAATGGGAATATCAGTCCACTGCCTGAATTGCAACCCATCAGAAATGTTCGCAAGACCTTCCGAGCCCCTGGAGGAATACCTCCCCTATATGAGATCAATTATTAAATCTTCACAAGCAGGTGGAGCCGTTGTGCATGATGGGGATGCAGACCGGATGATGGCATTCGGTCCCGATGGGCAGTTCATCAGCGGCGACCAGCTTCTCATGCTTTTTACCCGTTATATCGGGGCAAAACAGGTTGTCACCACATTTGACGCGTCAATGGCAATTGATGAACTGGCCGAAGTAAGAAGGACACCGGTTGGAGACACGTTTGTGTCAGAAGAACTGAGAAAATGGGGAGAATTTGGTGGTGAACCTTCGGGAGCATGGATATTTCCCTGGCACTCACTCTGTCCGGACGGTCCCTATGCCGCTGCTCTTTTTTGCGAAATGGCGCATGAATGGGACATTCGGGAAGAAATTGCCAAAATCCCTTCATACCCGATGATCAGGGAATCGAGGAAATGCCGGAATGCGAGGGAACTCCTCAAAGACATTGGGGCGGAAAATCCTACCGATGGTATCCGGCTCTCCGAGGAGGACGGATGGTGCCTGGTAAGGGCATCAGGGACGGAATCAAAGATCCGGTTTACTGCCGAAGGTATATCGCGGGATAAAGCACGGGAAATGCTGGATAAGGGGAGAGATTTGGTCAGAAAGGGGAAAAATGCTTAAACCATGGAGTGCGAGATAATCGTATGCAATGCGTAATCCTGGCCGCAGGGGAGGGCAGGAGGATGCGCCCTCTTACAAGCCGGAGACCCAAGGTATTGCTCCCCCTTGCAAACACCCCCATGCTGGGACATCTCATATCAGCTGCAAGGATTGCAGGAATCGAAGAAATAACTCTTGTTGTGGGATATGGAGAGCGTGAAGTAAGGGGTTATTTCCGGGACGGAAGCGAGTTTGGTGTATCCATACGTTATGTGACCCAGAGATACCAGAAAGGGACTGCAGATGCTGTCAATGCGGCCAGAAAACACATTGATGACACTTTCCTCCTTATGAACGGAGACATGGTCCTACAGAGTGGAGATATATCCGGGATGATAGCACAGCACGCTCCCTGCATGGGTATTTACCATTCAGATCATCCGGAGGACTATGGCGTGGTTTCGGTTGAGAAAAATCATGTTACATGCCTTGAAGAAAAATCAGAAAAACTTAAAAGCACACTTATCAATGCCGGGATATACCTCTTCGATCCTGATATTCTCGATCTTTTCGCAGAAGTGAAATGTTCTTCCCGGGGGGAATATGAGCTGACTGATGCACTGGATGTGTATATAGCACAGGGTCTGTTAAACGCATATCAGCTTGACTCGTGGATGGATGTCGGGTTTCCTTGGGATCTGCTCTCTGCAAATGAGATCCTGCTCCGAGATCTTATGCCCGGTAATGACGGGGAGATTGAGGAAGGAGTATCCATTCATGGTCCTGTTTCCATTGGAGAAGGAACTTTGGTAAAATCCGGGACCTATATCGAAGGCCCTTGTATTATTGGCAAAAACTGTCGGATCGGTCCCCACGCCTATATCAGGGGACATACGTCCATCGGTAATGATTGCCATATCGGGCATTGTACAGAGATCAAAAATTCGATAATTATGAGCAATACGAAAATTCCGCATTTCAATTACCTGGGGGACTCGGTGGTCGGAAGCGGGTGCAATTTTGGAGCAGGAACCAAGGTGGCAAACCTGCGGCATGATCACCGGACAGTAAAAATCAGGGGCAGAGATACAAAGAGGGTCAAGATGGGAGCCATCATTGCCGATGATGTCAAGTTCGGCATCAACTGCTCGGTGAATGTCGGTGCGGTGTTAGGCAGCAACGTGAAAGTTGCGCCTCATTCCTATGTGGAAGGATGGATTGATGAAGATTCACAGATAAGGTAGGTGAAACATGCAGGCAGTAATACTGGCGGCCGGGGAGGGAAAACGGATTCGCCCCCTTACACGAGGCAGACCGAAGGCACTAATCCCGGTGGCAAACAGGCCGATTATTGATTACCCGATACAGGCTCTCCTGGATTGCGGGATTCGCAATATTGTCGTTGTTGTAGGATATAGAAAAGAGCAGGTTATCCGTTATCTCAACACTCTCGATGTGCCGGTGGATGTGGTCGTGCAGGAGAAGCAGCTGGGTACGGCACATGCCCTGAAATGCGCAGAAGACGTCCTGGAAGACGAATTCCTTGTACTTCCCGGTGATAATTATATCGATTCGCCCTCGTTACGGAAGGTAGCAGAACAGCCAAATTCCATGCTTGTCAAGACACACCCGTATCCTTCCAATTTCGGGGTAGTGGTCATTAAAGAAGGATACGTGGAAAGCATTGTTGAAAAACCCGAGCATGCGCCAAGTTTTACAATATCAACCGGAATTTTATCGCTCACAAAGGAATTTTTCAAATATGCCAGAGGAAATGACATAACAGACGCAATAACGGAAATGTTGTATGCCGGGATCAGGATACGGCCAATAATGGCCGGGAACTGGCAGGACGCCATTTATCCCTGGGATCTCCTGTCAATGAACGCCAGACTGATCGATTCGATCTCCCCGCAGAAAGCAGGAATTATTGAGAAGGAAGTGGTGATCCAGGGCAATGTACAGGTTGGAAAAGGCAGCAGGATTGGCCCCCATACTGTAATCCAGGGGCCGGTCATCATCGGCGAGGAATGTGAAATTGCATCTCATTGTTGTATTGGACCATACACCAGCATTGGTTCACGGGTGAGCGTGGAGCCGTTTACCTATATTGATGATTCTATTCTCATGGACGACGCAGCCGTTGGCGCCCATTCCCGGGTGATGAAATCTGTTCTCGGGCAGGGAGTCACTCTCGGGGATCATTCCAGTATCATCAGTGCATCCCACCTCATGGAAATAGAAAGTTATCCCATAAAGGGGAATTTTGGTGCAATATTCGGGGACGAAGTACGCAGCGGGCCATTTACCGTGTTCGAAGGTGCAATTGTTGGAAATAATGTCACAATAATCGGAGGAAAAAAGATCAGCTCCACCTCAGCCTACAAGGACGGGATTACGGTGATCTAGAGTGTGCGGAATAATCGGATACTGCGGCCTGGCTGAGGCGGCCCCGGTTGTGATAAAGGGGTTAAAAAGGCTGGAATACCGAGGATACGACTCTTTTGGAATTGCGGTGCAGAATAAGGATATCCAGATCAACAAGCGGCAGGGCAAGGTCTCTGAAGGGGAGAATTCTGCCCTCTCATTGGGCGGAAAAATCGGGATTGGACATACACGATGGGCCACTCACGGGATTCCCAATGATGTGAATGCCCATCCGCACACCGATTGTCAGGGAAGGATTGCGGTTGTCCATAACGGGATAATCGAAAATTACGCCGTACTGAAACAGCAACTAATTGAAAATGGCCATATATTCCGTTCAGACACAGATTCTGAGGTTATAGCCCACCTGATAGAGGAACGGTATTCCGGCGACCTGATGGTTGCCGTGGAAGACGCTATCTCCCTTCTCGAGGGATCATATGCACTCTTGGCTATTGCCGAAGGCGACAAAAGAATCATTGCTGCCAGAAAAAGCAGCCCGCTTGTAATAGGGATGACCGATCAGGAGACCTTTGCCGCATCTGATATGACTCCTATTCTTGAGTATACAGAAAGGGCTGTGTTTCTGGATGACGGAGACGTTGCCTCCCTCACTCCGGGAAAACTGGAAATACGTAATCGGGGCAAGCCGGTAACACGGAATGTTGAGCTTATCGACTGGTCTGTTGAGGATGTGAAGAAAGGCGGGTTTAAGCATTATATGCTAAAAGAGATCTATGAACAGCCCGGAGTGTTCTCGAATTCCATTCGTGCCCTGAAACGGGAAGAAACCCCCGAATGGCTCCTGGACATTCGCAGAGTCACTCTTATTGCATGCGGAACATCATATCATGCCGGTCTTCTCTTCAAATATTTATTGGAAGATCTTTGCCATATTCCTGCCAGGCTGGAATTTGCATCCGAATTTAAGTATTACACGCCACCGGTCAACGAGCTGGTCGTAGGTATTACCCAATCGGGGGAGACTGCGGATACAATCGCAGCAATGAAAGTTGCCAGATCATATAACTGCCCCACTCTGGCAGTGGCAAACGTGCTGGGAAGTTCGATCAGCAGAATCGCTGATCATACGGTATACATGCGGGCAGGTCCGGAGATCAGCGTCGCCGCAACCAAGTCATTTATCGCCGAACTGGCGGTGATGATGCACATCGTCAATGAGCTTTCCAGGGGAGTTTTATCCGATGCACTGGAGCGGGCAAACAGGGCGATGGAGGAGACACTTCTCCTGGATATGCAGGAGGCGGTGGAGTGCTGTCTTGGAGCACAGCATATCTTCTTTGTTGGCAGGGGTCCGTTTTATCCCATAGCACTGGAGGGAGCACTCAAGATGAAGGAGATCTCCTACATCCATGCCGAAGGGTATGCGGCAGGGGAAATTAAGCACGGGCCTTTTGCCCTTTTGTCAGAAGAGACTCCTGTAGTGGCCATCTGTTTTCCGGGAAAGACATATTCGGTCATGATATCCAATATCAAGGAAATGAAGGCACGGGGTACCCCTCTGATCATACTCGGAGAGGATGGGGACAGGGATCTTTCCGAGATCGCGGATGTGTTCATACCCATACCTTCTCATGATCTGGTGACCAGGATTCTTACCTCCACTGTTGTCCTCCAGCTTCTGGCGTATTATACTGCAGATGCACTTGGAAGGGATATAGATAAGCCGAGAAACCTGGCGAAGAGCGTGACTGTGGAGTGAAGTTATCGACGAATATTATCTGCCGCCCTTGTGAGTACCTGTTCATATTTTTCTGCAAGAATTTTCCAGTCATATTGAAGAGCTATTGAACGGTAGTCCTCGCCTGCAACCGGGTTAATGAGGATATTTCTCACCTGATTTACGAATGAGTCCCGGTCATCGTAATAATACAATTGATCTCCAAAGAAATGTTCCAGGGCCACCATTCTGCTTGAAAGTACCGGAATGCCGCACGATAAGTAATTGAATACTTTTCCCCCGATTGTAAGCTCATTCTTTTTCATGTGCTTCAAAGGATTGAGTCCTATATCCATAGCCGAGATATATTTATTGAGATCTTTAAAATCAACCCCTCCCGTAAAAATCACCTGCCCAGCTACTCCGCACTCCGTCGCAATCTGCCGTAATTTTCCCCCGTAATCTGTGAAGAGGCCCGGACCTACGATCAATAATGTCGCATCAAGTTCTGGCAGAGCTTCAATGACTGTTTCCAGATCCACCCAGTACTCAAGTGATCCAATATATCCAATCACCTTTTTTCCAGTAAGACCCAGTTCCGCTTTTGCCTCTTCTCTGGGAGTCGGGGTTAACATATAAGTATCAACTCCGTTTGGAATGACTGTAACATTATCGAGCCCGAGACCATGAAGATACATCTCAAAGTCGCCTGATACTGTGATTACCTCCGTGGCTCTGGTAATGTTGAACCTGGTTACCAGTTTAGTGAATTTTTTTATAATTATTCCAATCAGCGAATCAGGATAATAAATTGATGCTGATTCCTCGAAATGGTCCAGGTAATCAAATACGACAGGAACCCCGCAGTAATTTGCGAGGAATGAGGGAAGAATATTGGAGGAGAGAATCACTTCAATGCGGTACTTTTTTACCGCCTCTTTAATTGCGACATAGTGGGAAGGGGCATTAAGAATATAATAAAGAGAGGGATCTTTCACTCGAAAACCAACTGATTTCAGCAAAGTACATTCGGTGGTTCGTGGAGAATTATCCTTAAATTTTTTGAGATTGAAATGCATGACATAGACTTCGTGTCTTTTTGCCAAAATATCAAAGATAAAATTAAGGCGGTTAGGAACAGGGTGGCGAAGCCAGTCTGTGGTGGGGATAACGAGGATTTGCATGTCTTTAATGTTACATGGGTTTTTGCAGGGATAATGCTAATTATGATATTTTCAGGTTCTGCCTGATGGGTGGTCAGTAAAGGCGGATTAGAGAAATTCTGGCCAGGGCAATCCGATTGTCTGCACGATAGTCTTAATTTCATCTTTGATTCCTTCATCCCATTTCAGGATCAGGATCAAATATATCAAAGCACCAATTAACACTGCTGCAATAAGAGAAAAGACATTTCCGATCTGAAAAACCAGCCTGAATGCCAGAACACAGATTCCCATCACAATGGAGGCTTTCAGGATATTAAGGACAGGATGTCTTTCCAGTCTCACGCTGATGATTGATGATAGATAATAGTATGCCAGACCAGCGTTCAAAAGCATGGAAACGAGCGTCGCTATTGCAGCGCCTACAATCCCCATCATAGGAATGAGGGCTATATTCAGCCCTATATTAAGGGTAGCTGAAATAGCAGTCACAATAAATGTTTTCTTTGGTTTATCCATGGAATTCAGTACCATGGTCTGCATATACATGAAAATATTCACAATCTGGACAAGGAAAAGAATAATAAGTGCTGGTGTGCCGCTTTCAAACGACGACCCATATAAAAAATATAGAACTGAATCGCTGAGAAGTAAGCCCCCAATTACGGCTGGAACTGCAAGGAATAGGGAATATGTAAAAGCCCTGGAAATTGTTCCTTCAATAGCCAGGAAATCGCCGATCGCATGCCAGTGGCTCATTCGGGGGTATAGAACATAGCGCAAAGAGACAGTGATGAATGTTGCTGCACTGGTCAGTTGGAGTGCAACGCGGTAGATGCCAACATCAGCGTTGGTCATGAAATAGCCAATGAAGATGGTATCGGCATAGGCGAAGATCATTGCACCGCTGGAAGCGAGGAAAATCCAAAAAGAGAAGGAAAATATTCTCTTTAAGTGATTTAAATTGAATTTTGCCAGCCTCAGATCCAAATAACGGAAATTGATCATGATGCCGATCAGCATTCCTGCAATGAACCCTCCTGCAAGCCCTCCAACAGCAAATCCAAGATACGTGGCCAGGATTTGAACGATTATCTTGGAAACTGTGTTTAAAAAGCCACTTACTTGAGCCACACCGGCTTTTGCGGTTCCATAGACGCCATTATGTGTAATACTGAATACCGTTCCCACGATAAGTGCAAGAATTAACCAAGGGATAAGGCCGGCGGAATTCAGATCTACCAGAAGAGGGGAGATTATTAAAACGATACTTGTTGAAAGCAACAGCAGGACTAATCTGAGTACAATAAATACTGAAAAATATTGTTCCTGATCTTCACCCTCGCTGATCCTTTTTACGGCAGCTCCACCGAATCCACCATCGCCAATCAGATCAAAAATTCCATAATATGCCAGAAAAAGGAAATATGAACCAAGTATGGCAGGCCCGAGGACATGCGCAAAATACATTGTAGAGATATACCCGATAAGAGTACGCGCGATAAGTGATGAGAATGAAATAAAGGATTGTCTCTTAACAGGACTCATATCCATTATTCTTGTGAGGTAGCGGTCGTATTTTGCCACACATACGATTTGGAGGCGACAGAAATAATTATATCTGGAAATATCTTGGGATAAAATGGTGCCAAAAATCCGTTCAGATAAAGAAAAATATTAATTAAATTCGAAGAAATTTACATTAAAATGATATCTGGGGAATTTTTTAACCAATTTAGCGTAGTTATTTAATATAAATAAACCTATAATTACGTAATTTTCCTTATTACTATGTCGGAGTTTTATTTATGAAAATGCAGTTTTATAAGACATTAATAAAATATATTTTTAGAATAAAATGGTGTATTAAAAAGGGATTTCCTATGAGGCTAATTCTATGTGATATACACCT
>DATKYO010000131.1:0-3827 GCA_035528475.1 Methanoregulaceae archaeon
CATTTTGATATAATCGATTGCCAGAACTTTCCTTATCTTCACTGCTTTCCGGTAGCACTGGTAGCAAGGATGAAAAAAACCCCCCTGGTGATTACCTGGCATGAGGTATGGGAAGACTACTGGTTTGAGTATCTCGGAATATTCGGCTTCTTCGGCAAGGTAATAGAAAAACTCGTGGCTCACCTGTCCGCCACGGTGGCAGCGGTATCTGATATGACCCGGAATAATTTGCAACTGCTCAATAATCGGCCCGAAATTACGATCATTCCGAATGGAATTGATCTTCATCGAATCGTTGAGGTGCCACCCTCCGATACCGTATCAGACATACTATTTTCTGGAAGGTTAGTTCGCGAAAAGAAGATTGATCTCCTTATCCAGGCGCTTGCCTCTATAAAAAGGGAATTGCCTGATATTCGGTGCATAATCGCTGGTGATGGACCCGAGATGTTTGAACTGCAAAAAACGGCTCAATATTACGATGTATCGGATAATATCCGCTTCATGGGTTTTTTGAAGGTCCATGATGAAGTAATTGCGCTTATGAAGTCCTCGAAGGTATTCGGATCTCCCTCTGTGCGGGAAGGTTTTGGCATTGCCGCACTTGAGGCGATGGCATGCGGATTGCCGGTAGTAACCAGTGATACCAGGAAAAACGCGGTAAAAGACCTCGTTGATGAAAGGACAGGAATAATCACCTCATTAACCCCGGAAGGATTTGCGGAATCAATTCTCGCTTGCATTCGCAGGAGGGATGAGATGAGGAACGATTGCATAAAATTTGCTGAGGGTTATGACTGGGATGTGATTGCCGGAAAAGCCGAATCATATTACGCAGCGATAGCCGACAATAAATGATTTTTAAGTGAATAACCCCGATTTAAGGACTTTTCGTCCTATTTACTCCCCGGTTAAGGAGGAGGATTTTATCTCAAAGGAGTGTAGCTACCCCTTTTCTCCATTACCTTCATTTCGAACAGGGGAAAATTCCATTGTTTTATAGATCTCACTCCTGACTTTCTGGGCTGGACTATGCCTGGCAAGTCGGGTATTGATTTACTATTGATGTACAATTACCCGGCAAAAGGAGTTGGGATTTTCCATGTTTTCTGTGCACCATAAAAACAAGTTGTAAGTATTAAGGGAAGGCAGATAAAAATTACCAGGGATTACACATGCATATTCTCCATACCCCGGCCCGGTTTTACCCCTATGTAGGGGGTGTAGAGAAATATGTAGAAACCCTCGGTCGGGAACTGGTAAAAAAGAAGCACGATGTGTCAGTTATTTGTGCAAATGAACCATCAGGAAACAGAAATGACCATTATCAGGGTATCAGGGTTAAAAGGCTCCTGCCCATCGGTAAAATTGCGAATACCAACATTACTCCAGGCCTTCCATACACAATACTAAGCGATGAATTTGACATAATTCACACTCATATCCCCACGCCGTGGTCTGCAGACTGGAGTGCGATAGCGGCTGGGATTACAAAAACCCCCCTGGTTTTAACCTATCATAATGATATTGCCGGAGAAGGGATCTACAACTCCATCGCAACGGTGTACAACAGGACTTTATTGCGCTTTGTCCTGAAGAAGGCGGGGTGTATCATTGTGACCAGCCCAAATTTCCGCACGCCGTGGCTTACACCGTTCAGAGAGAAGATTGCACTCATCCCCAACTGTGTCGATACCATGGCCTTCAAACCGGCGCCAGGACCAAAAATTGGGGATATTTTCTTTCTGGGCGTGCTGGATCACTATCATCGCTATAAAGGACTGGACTATCTTCTTGCCGCGGTCAGCCGAATCGTGTCCGATATCCCGGAAGTGAAATTGATCATCGGTGGAACCGGGGCCATCAAGGAGTATTATACTCACCTTTCACATTCCCTGGGAATTTCAGAAAATGTTGAATTTGCCGGATACATCCCTGATGATCAGCTCATCAAGTACTATAATGGCTGCAGTATGTTTGTCCTCCCTTCCATAGACCCTGCCCGTGAGGGTTTTGGCATCGTCCTGCTTGAGGCGATGGCATGCGGAAGACCGGTGATATCAACCAGCATCACGGGGGTCTGTGATGATATTGAAGATCAACGTGCAGGGATAATTGTGCCCCCAAAAAACGCAGCAGCCCTCGGGGAAGCGATCAAGACGATCCTTCTCGATAAAAAACTTGCAAATGAGATGGGATCGGCCGGGAGACTTCTCATCGATAAAAAATACAGTTCGGTCAGAGTGGCTCAGACAATCATTGCCATGTATGAGCAGGTTATCTCTCAATCCTGATCCTGAATTGAATCGCACCAGTCTGAATCGTGAAATTCAGCAGGGGTTTTATGCGCTGGTTTTTCGATTGAATCTGATTTTTTCCCTCTTAAGGAAAAAGAACAGTTTCCTGCCTATTAATATCTGGACAGCGATTTCAAACCTTAAGGGACTTCTCTTCCTCAAAAAAAGGGCAAGGCGCTTATGGCTGCAGGTTCCGGTACAGCTGCCGGTACTCCCCGACCATTCGGTCCGCAGATAGATCACGTCTTCCCGCTGATACTGCGGCCGCCCGGTATACATTATAGTGATCCAGGAGTTCAATGACTGCAGAGACAAGATCCTCCGGAGTGAGTGTCTCGATGACCCTGCCACAACCGGTAGCTTCCACGTAATGGGACATCGGGATAGCCCGGCTCACGATTACCGGCCTACCTGCCGCAAGGGCCTCCATTAACGAGTTGGGAAAAGACTTGACCAGGCCTGGCTGCAATGCGAGAACCACTGCACAGTGACACTGGGAGAAAACCCGTGAAATTTCTGTCTTCTCATTGATTATTTCCACCCGGCCCGCCAGCCCGGCCCGTCTGATCCTGGCATCCCATTCCCTGTACAGGATCCCCCTCCACAGGCAGACCATTCTCACTTGTGGAATCCGATGGAGGAGTTCCAGGAGGAGATCAAAGCCCTTGCCTTCGAACTGGTCCCTTGTCCAGGGTGCGGATCCGGCGAGTATCACGAACTCCGAATCCTGTTCCGGAGGAGGCATGGACTTTATCAGCGAGAGATTGATGCCGGGGCGGATTACATGCACATCGTGCATTCCGCGGGACTCCAAAATATCTGCCTCCTGGTCTGAACTTACAACCAGGGCATACGGGGGTGTGGACCGCGGCAGACTGCCCTTCTCAACCCCGGAAGTTATTGTATAAACGATGGGCGGAAACTTTCCCCGAAGGAGGTAAAAATCAACCAGATAAGGGAAAAAAGCATGGATTAACGCAGCGTTTTGAGCAGATTTTTTCAGGGCTAATGAATGGCGCATCCCGTAAAACATCACTGGGAATAATGGGGGAAACGACCGGAAAGGGGAGATGATGAATATATCCCCCCCAAATGATTTCTGAATGGAGCCAATCTCATTACACATCCCATCCGTTCCCTGCACGGGTGGCGGGGGTGAAGGGGCGAGATATACTACTTTCATTGGCGCTTCTTCTCCTTTGTACTGGAATACCACCCCGGCAGAGAGATACCCTCGGGGGAAAGGAGAAGCAGCCCATCGATATCCTTTTCAGTGAGCATTTTGCCAGTGAGAATCCGGCGCCTTTCCCGTATCACATAGGGAATACGGGGAATCAGGGAGAGATACCCTATGATAGAGTCAACCGGGCGCCCATATTGGATTGAAAGGACCAGCTGCCCGATAAAGATATGGTGAAGGTGCCGGACAAGAAGGCGGAGGGGGATATTTTTTCCCAGGAGCATCAGCCGGTTCCTGGTTACGAGTCTGACATATTTCCGGGGGGGAATATTTGATCCATGCCCTTTATG